>CAKROP010000143.1 GCA_934373375.1 uncultured Anaerosacchariphilus sp. | reverse complement strand
CACTCACGCATGGCGTTCATGCTGTATACAAAGGGCAGGACGTTGTACAGCTTCTGGAAGAATGCCGGCGCCAGATCGATGGGGAAGTTGCCGCCGGTTCCTGCCACCTGCAGAACCATCAGGATGACGCTGACTGCCTTTCCGATGTCGCCAAAGGAAATGCACAGGGTGTAAATCAGGTTTACATAAACCAGACTCGTCACCCAGCCTGCTAGCAGGAAGAGCAGCGGGCTCTTGCACTGGATCCCTAAGAAATACAAGTCGCCCAGGCAAATCAGTGTCGCCTGCAGAAGTCCCAGAATCAGGAACAGCAGGTATCTGCCCAGATATTTCTGATAATTCCTTACCTTTGTAAGACCGATAAGCTCTTTCTCCTTCACGCCTGCCTTCAGCATAGCCGCCATGACCACGCCGCCCACCCAGATGGCCAGGGTGGTGTAGAAGGGAGCCATGGCAGAGCCGTAGTTCTCCACCTCATAGACATGCTCTGTAGTCAGTTCCACCGGCATGGAGATAAAGGTACCCACCACGTCCAGATCCTCGTCCAGCAGGGAATCAATCGTGTCCAGGCTGTCGCGATCCTTCTCGTTACGCAGGCGGTCAGCCAGATCGGTGAGATCCTCTGCGCCCTTATTCAGGAGAGCTCCGGAAGTCTTCAATGTCCGCTCCAGCTTTGTCAGATCCGACTCGGTAGAATCAGAAAGCTTGTAGACGCCATCCAATCCCTCGTCCATGGAATCCAGAAGAGAGGAAACCTTGGAATCCGCATTTCCTACGGAATCCGCCAGGTCGTCCAGAGCGCCTTTGACGTTGTCCTCGTAGTCTTTCTGGACGGTGGTTGCATTGGCCGCCAGCTTCGTCATCAGTTCATTCAATTCCTTCTGCGCTGCCGCAGCGTCTGTACCGATACTGTCTACAGCGGTATTTACCTGTCCAATAGCCGCTCTCAGACTTTTCATCAGAATAATCGTGCTGTTTAAATCCTTCGCCACATCATTCAAGCCCGCATCCGTGCCTGCTGCAGCCGTCAGACTATTTGCCGCATTCGTCAAATCTGTGACGGAATCACTGTAGGAGGTGATCATTGCCGCCAGTTTTGCGTCCAGACCAGCCAATTTAGTCTTCAGCTGTGTCATATCATCGGACGTAAGCGCCGCCTGAATTCCCTGCTGCACTGCTGTAGACATCTGCTGATACAGAGCCGCACTGGATTTCAGAGCCTCATTCAGCTGATCCGTTGTGCCATTCATGGCCTTCTTTACATCCTTCACCGCATCCTCGATATCATCCAGGGAATCCAGATCCCCATCAAAGCGGTTCTGGGTATCTTTCATGAAAGTAGATGTGGTACTGAGCATGGTCTGTGTGGCAGAAGCCATACTCTCAAATGCATCTATCGTTCCCGCTGCCGCAGTCAGGTCAGCGGATATATCATCCAGATTGGTAATCAGGTTATCCACCAGATCCGACTGTTCCGCCTCATCGGCTACATTCACCACGGTCTTCATGGCTTCTAACGCCGCCTTGGAAATGGCTTTCACAAATTTCTCGCTGACCTCTCCCTGTACCGCGTCTGCCTTTTTCTCCGTCACGATGGAAGCAATGGCGTTCTTCTTACCATTCGCATAGTACAGAAGCTCCGGATTTTTCAGGTCCTTATTCACTGAGAACAGCGTCATCATATCCTCGCTGAAGCTTTCCGGCACTACGATGGCCGCGTAATATTTACCGGACTTGGTTCCCTCGACCGCTTCCTCGCTGTCCGTGAATACCCAGTCCATTTCGTCATTTTCATGGAAATAGGTCAGCACCCGGTCACCCAGATTGATATCCAGCGGCAGAAGCTCTCCCTGGTAGCCTGCATCATCGCTGGCCACCGCGATTTTGATATCCGAAGTATTCTCATAAGGATCCCAGCTTCCGCCGATATTGAACCAGGCGTACAGCGTGGGCACCACCAGAATACCTACCATGATAATCATGGCAATGGTATTTCCTTTTATTTTACGTATATCTCTCAAAAAAATCTGTATGATGTTTCTCATGCCTGCTCCTCCTTTAACGCTGCCAGAAGCTCTCCGTCAGAGAGACCCATCAGTTTCAGCTGCTTCTGCATCCGTTCATGGTGATATTCCAGCCAGATCAGATACATGGACAGGCCAATCAGTGTGCAGATCCACAGCACCAGGAATACCAGCTTGGATTCTACACTGAACATCAGTACCAGGAAAATCAACGGCACAATCGCCATAGCCAGGAAGCCGAAGCGTTTCCGTCTCTTATAGTTCTTCTCAAAGCGCCGCGCGCGTTCGGTATATTCCTCTCTTGCCTCGCTGTCGCTCTGAAGTGCCCTCGCCACCAGCTCCGGCGTCAGATCTGTCGTCTTATCATTTTCCTCATAGATAATCAGATCTGCCTCTGCCAGCTTCCGGTCAAACAGAGCGTTCAGATTCAGGAGCAATGGCCGCAGCACCAGTCCGATAAACAGGGACAGCAGTAAGTATGCCGCCAGAATTCCCATATCCTTCAGCCAGGTGTTGTAGTACATGCCGCCGATACACTCACGCATGGCGCCATTGCTGTAGGTGAAGGGCATCAGCCGGTAAATGGCCTTGTAGAATCCACCCATCATTTCCACCGGGAAGGTTCCTGTGGAGCCCGGAATCTGGATGATAACCAGGAATACGAAGATGGCACGGCCAATGTGCTTAAATGCCGCCGTAATGGCGTAAATCAGACTCAGATAAATAAGGCCCGCTATGACTCCCGTCAGGATAAAGAGTCCCGGATGAACACACTGTACCTTTAAAAGATACAGATCGCCCAGACAAATAATCAGGGACTGTACCACCGACAGAATAATGAAAAGAATCTGGCGTCCGAAATAAGCCTGATTCAGGGTGAATTTCTTCACCTTCTCGTCCTCGTCCACTTCCTGCTTCAACAGCGCAATCAGAACCATGCCGCCAACCCACAGGGCCAGATTGGTATAGAACGGGGTCATACCGGAGCCGTAATCCTCTACCTCATAGAAGGTTGTGGTATTCAGCTCGATCGGTGAAGTCATAAATTTGGATACTGCATCCGGATCCACGTCCTGCAGATCCAGGATGTCCTTGTATGCGTCAGACGCCCGCAGTGTCTCCAGATCGTTCTGGATACCTGCCAGTCGCTCATCCAGATTCACCAGGGTATCACCGGTCTCACCCAGAGCTTTGGAGCCTTCCGTCAGGCTCTTGCTCAGCTGATCCATGACGCCCTGCATCTGATCCGCTGTGGCGGAAGCATCCTCCAGTGTGGATTTCAGGTCGCTGCTGACACTGGATACGGTATCAAGCGAAGTGTGCAGTCCCGGCATCAGATTACTGTTCAAAGTGGAACGGAAGGTCCGCAGGGTGGTTTTTCCCTGGGTCAGGATGGTATCCATCTGGGTTTTGGAAGAGTCAATGGTTGACATAATGCTTTGGAGCTTTCCGGTTTTATCTGACAGCTCGGTCAGCTGGGTCGCCATACTGTTGCTCTGAGGAATCAACTCGTCACGAAGTTTCGGAATCAGCTCTTTTTCAATGTCATCCACGTTCTTTTTTGCCGCTCCGAGTTCTTTTTCGCCTGCCTCAATACCCGCATCGTACTGAGCAATACCTGCTTTCAATGCTGCAGCTGTTGCCTCATACTCTTGTCGTTTTGCCTCTGGCAACGAACCGTCATCCGAATCAAGTATCGCCTGTATTTGATCTAACTGCGCCTGTAACGCATCTCTTTTTCCTTTATTTTCCTTCAGAACGCCCTCTTTCTGCGAAAGCACCTGTCTAATTGCAGGCACTACAACATTTAGCTGATCTACCGCACTCTGCCCATCCTTGCTCATACTCTCCGCAAGGCTTTTACCGGTATTCACCGCAGTCACCGCCTGATTGGCAGTTGCCTCCAGTCCGGCCAGCTTCACAGAAGCTGTACTGTAAATATCGCTCAGATAGGTCTCCCCATCACTCAGACTCTGATCAAACGCGCTGCCAAAGGCCCGTACATTCTTCCGGCTGCTCTTCAGCAGATCCTTCGTGTCCTGCAGCGCGCTGCTTCCCGCGTCCGCTGCCTTCACAGCCTTGGTCAGGGTCGTCTTGCCGTGCTGAATCTGCGTCGTCCCCTGGCTGATGGTTGCCTGGAAATCCGCCAGCACCTGCTGATACTCCCGGAAATTGTCTCTCGCATCGGAAATCATGCCGAGGATATTGTCGTTGGTGGTCTCCAGATCATCCGCCAGAGATCCGCCCAGATCCTGCAGCTCCTCCGCAATGGCCTCGGAAGCTACCTTATAGAATTCTTCCTCAATCTTGCTCTGAATGGTGGTAGAGCCCGTGTTCGTGATCTTCGGCGCTACCGCGTTCCGCTTCTCATTTACATAGTATGTGATCTCCGGACTTCCGAGGGTTCCGTCCTCGATCTGCAGCAGATCCGCGCTGAAGGTTTCCGGTATCACAATAGCAGCGTAATATTTTCCCGATTTTACGCCATCTACCGCGTCCTCCTCATCTGTAAATACCCAACCCAGATCGTCATTCTCTTCCATCTGGTCAAGTATCTGCTGCCCCGCGTCCAGGGTTCGCTTTTTGTTCTCGGCCCCCACGTCATTGTTGGCTACGGCCACCTTGATGTTGGCTGTGTTGCCGTATGGGTCGCGGTTCGCCGCAATATTAAACCACGCATACAGCGCCGGAATGATGCACATTCCCACGGCCACAATGATCGCCGCCGGTGATTTCACCAGCCGAGAGATATCTCTTTTGAAAATCTCCATCACTTTCTTCATCGAAATCCTCTTCCTCCTCCGAATATATGTTTTTCAATACGAATACTCATTGATCTTTCCCTGAAAAATATATTATAATGTAAAAATAGCAAATAGCAATGACCAGTATGTTTCGTTTCGTAACATACTACACATCTGAGAATAAAGTGAGTACATAGAAATGGATAAACGAGTAAGTAAAACACGAGACGCTATCATCGACGCCTATCTGGAACTGATCTATGAGAAAAAAGATCAGAAGATTACAATTTCAGAGCTGGCCCACCGGGCTAATATCGCCCGCAAGACCTTTTATCTCCACTATGAAACCCTGGAGGATATCATGCGGGATGCCGCCCACCGAAAGATAGACGAGCTTCTTCATCTTCTCGAAAAAAAAAGATTCTTTTCCAACCCCTTCGAGGTAGACGTATTATTCCAATGTCTGAATCAGCTCATGGAACCGGATATCGAATTTTACCGTTTTATTTCCAAGGAAAATCCCTACGCGTTTTTCTGGTCGGAAGTGAAGCGTATCATTATCGAAACCACGGTGGAGGTCTATCAGGATAAGGTGGATTTCCCGGCGCAGGAGCTGCGGCTTTACGCAGAATATTTTGTATCCGGCGTCATCGCCGTCTATGTGGCCTGGCTGCGCGGAGAGTTGACGCTGCCGCTCAGTGAACTGGCGCATATCTCCGGGGAAGCTACTTCACACGGAATTCGGAAACCTGAAAAGCTTAAGGAATGACAATACGGACGAACGGCATCTTCTTGAATAAATGCCTTCGTCATTCATTCAAGAAGCATCGGATTACCATCCGATGAAAAAAGAAAAGGAAGAACACTCTTACAAGCAAGCTTGACGATTGTTCTTCCTTTTCTTTTTTACGCCGTTCTGGTTTTTACGTTTAATTTACATACTTCAAAATCGTATCCCAGATATCCTGCCGCTCGAATCCGAGCTTCCATGCAGAAATACCTGCCAGATTATATTCCTTAATCAACGCCGCCTTCAGCGCGATGGATTCCTCTTCTTCCAGCCAAACCTTATAGGTCTTGCCGTCCGCCACATACTCGGCGTAATACTGACCCGTGGTCTCGTCCCAGGTCTTTTCCGCGCCGTTAGTGGCCAGGATCTTGTCGATGGCGTCCATGCCGTAGGCCTTGCTGCTG
>CAKROP010000142.1 GCA_934373375.1 uncultured Anaerosacchariphilus sp. | reverse complement strand
CGTTTTTCCATCTCAGCGCATCAGCTCCAGCAGTTCCTCGACGCTCAGTGCCGAAAGATCGACGTGCTCCGGTCCCCACGCCGTCCCCTGCCACGCGCCCGGCCGCTCCCCGATCGTGTCGCGGATGACCTCGAACGCCTTCACCGCGCTCCCCGGCCGAGACCCTTCCGTCGCCTCGCGTACCAGCGCCTCCGCCAGCCGTTCATTTTCCACCGAATCCCCTGCGGCAAACAGTATGGCCTCCACTGCCGCCCGGATTTCACTTTCTGTTCTCTTTTCTTCCACGTTTTACTCCTCTTGCTTCGCAGGCTCTGACGGCACTCCAAGCGCGTCTCCCGCTTCGATATAGATTTCTCCGAAGGTGTCATCCTGCTTTACGTTCAATTTTCCTACCTTCATCAGCTCCAGAATGGCCAGAAACGTCACGATGACCTGCATTTTTCCATGCTTGCCGGAAGCCTTCAGGATGCCCCTGAAGCTGGTGCGGGGGTGCCGAAGAAGCTCCTCCTCCACATAGACCATCTTGTCCTCCAGGCTGACCTCTTCCTTCTCGATCTCACCGAATTTGCTTCGAATGGGGTCGATCTTGTCCTCAGTGCGGCGTAAAATTGCCTGGAACACTTCATTTAACCGAACCAGTGTCAGATCGCCGAGGAGCTCGTCCAGATCCACGGGAGCCGTGTAGGCAGTCACTTCTTTGGGAATATCCGCCTCCCGATAGAGGCTCCGCTCTGCCTCTCCCTGACGTCCCTTCAACTGCTCGGCCATACATTTGTACAATTTGTACTCCAGCAGGCGCTCCACCAGGTCGGCTCTCGGGTCGATCTCCTCGCCCTCTTCGTCCACCTCGGCGGGCAGAAGCATCTTCGCCTTAATCTCCAGCAGGGTCGCCGCCATCACCAGGAATTCGCTCATGACGTTCAGATCTTTTTTCTCCATGGCGCGGATGTATTCCATATACTGATCCGTAATGGTCACAATGGGGATATCGTAGATATCGATTTTGTTGCTTTCTATCAGATGCAGAAGAAGGTCCAAGGGGCCCTCAAATGCAGGCAGTTTCACGGGAATGCCCATGTTATTCTCCCTTCAGACGAATCACCGACAGCTCCGCCGGGTTAAAGATCCGTATATTCACTGTATGCGTGCCCAGGCCCCGGCTCACCACCAGGTTCTTTCCATTCTTTTTAAACTGTCCCGCGTCATATCTGGGAAATAATTTTGCCTGGGGCGTGATGATCCCGCCGATGCCCGGAATCCTTATGATACCGCCGTGCAGATGGCCGGATACGGTCAGATCCGCGCCCCACCAGGCGTAGCTGTCGAAATAGATAGGGTTGTGGGCCAGCAGGATATTGAATCTGGCCGGATCGGGGCGTCCGATGGCCTTCTCCAGATCCTCCTGGTGGAAAATGGCTCTGCAAAATTTCTTATAATAGAACTCGGGCAGCTCGTAGCCGTAGATGTCCATGTCAAGTCCCTTAGCGGAAAAGGAGACCTTTTCATTTTCCAGAGGCTTCACGCCGTACTCTCTAAGGGCCGCCGTGTATTCTGTATACATGCTTCCGTAGATCTCCGGGTGCAGGCGCATGCGGTACTCATGGTTGCCGTTGCCATAGAAGATCGGAAGTCCGCCCTCCCGGAGCCGTCTTATCAGCTCCAGCGCCGGCGTGAAATCCGCGCCCGGTCTGCCCACCGGCAGATCGCCCGCTACCAGCACCGCGTCCGGTTCCTGGGCGAAAATCGCCTCAGCCAGCCGCTCATTACTTTCACCATAGCAGAAGTTATGCAGATCCGCAAGCATAACAAAGACCGGCCCAGTAGAACCGGCCGGAAGCTTTGCTGTATTTATTTCGTATTCAAAAATTTTAAAATCAGACATGCTGTTAGATTACCATATTTCTCCGGGAAATGCAAACGAATCCTGGAATGGGATTTGACGTTTTATGGGAAATAGCTTATGATCAGAACTAGGAAACGGGTTTTATGTCCGGTAAGCTCTGTTGAACCGAGGGGATTGTATATTTCTTTTATTTTATGCTTGACTTTTTCGAATAACATGAATATAATAAAAAGGAGACGGGTTTTCACTGGGTAGGGCTTAAGCCTGACAAGACTTGCTCGTTTCTTTTTTTATTTCTAAAATATCATATAAATATTTTCTACCACTTGAAGCATGTCTGATTAACAATCGTGCTTTAAATATATTATATCGCTCCACTTCTCCTTCCTGATACACCGGCATCGCAAATCTTGTATCATAACGATACCAACCATTTCGTGCATCACGCATATGCTTTTCTTTTCGGTTTCCTTCAAAAATACCATTTGTTGCTATCTCAATCATTTCAGGCAATCCCTGTACTGCATTAACTTTTGCCTTTGCGTTTGCCCCTTTTAATCTTTTCGTATAAACAGAACCCGTATACTCATCCGGCAAATCTGTACCAATATAAATCATATCTTTCGTTTCAGCAATCTGATAAACTTCGCCAACAAACTGCTTTAAATATTCCCTTACATCATCCCAGTTTACACTTCTTTTTCCTTTAAACAAAATATCGTTTATTACAACAATCTTATTGCCATCCCCATCCCTGATAACCGAAATATTTCTACCCTCTTGTTCACGCATGCCGCACATCTCCACCGTTCTTTCTCACCAATTTTTCATACTTTAACTGATATCCCAGCAATCTCGGAATATACTCCGGTGGTGTGCGTCTGCCTGCTTCCCAGTCTTCCAATGTACGAACAGGGATGCCCGTATGTTCGGAAAATTCCTTACGTGACATCCCTGTACTTTCTCACACTTCACGCAATGCGTGGTTTTATGCAATTACGCATTTTCCCGGACATATCTCTCATTCATCTTCGCCCGCAGTTTCTCATATACCGCGTGCTTTTCCGCATTCACGGTATACTCTTTGGCTCCTGTGCCCTCGCGGATTTTTTCGAAGGCTTCGGACACGTCGGCGTATTCACCCATGGTGACGGTGGCTACCATCAGGGCGCCGATGGCGGTGCTTTCGGCGTTGTCCATGCGGATGACCGGCTTGCCATAGATGTCGGCCTGCATCTGGTTAAAGGTTTCGCATTTGGAGAGGCCGCCGTTGATCAGAATCTTGTGGAGCGGCACATATTTCTCAAAGGATGCGATGTTATTGCCTATCTCCATGCAGATGCCCTCCAGAAGCGCCTTCAGCATGTCCTCTCTTGTGGTGCCGAGAGTCAGTCCCACAAACTCTGCCGTAGCCTCACTGTTCCAGTCCGGCGTCGATCTGCCCTGGAAATAAGGCAGGGCCATACAGCCGTGGGATCCCGCCGGAATGCCATTCAGAATATCATCCAGCTTCCCGTAGAAATCCGCCTCCTCCCGGAAGAAATTACGCTTGCACCACTCCATGGCAGAGGTGCAGGTCAGCATATTGGCCTCCAGAATATAATTGCCCGCTGCCGAAGACGCATTGCAGACCACATCCCAGTCCAGCTGCTCCGGCACTTCCTTGCAGGTGGTCAGAAGAAAGCCGCCTGTTCCCAGGGTCAGGGACACCTGGCCGTCCTTTACGACGCCCTGACCCAGCATACCGCACTGCTGATCGCCGCCCGCGCTGATGACTGGCGTACCTTCGGGAAGCCCGGTCTCCACCGCAAATGCCTTCGTGGTCCGTCCCAGAATGCTGCCCGGCGCGTGAAGCTCACAAAGCTTCTCCTTATCCACCTCAAAAAGCTCCAGAAGCCGGTCATCCCACTGACAGGTCTTCAGGTTCATCAGAAGGGAACGGCTGCCGTAGGTCCAGTCTGTAGCGAACTCTCCGGTCATATGATAGACCAGATAATCCGGGATCACCGTCAGCTTGTAAGCCTTCTCATATAAATCCGGCTGATACTGCCGCATCCACTTCATTTTTGCGCCGGAGAATACCGGATTCACCCGGGAACCGCAGAGCTCAAAGATCTCCCGGTGATGCTTCTCCATGGCCTTACACATGGGCACGGTCCGCTTATCCTGCCACATCTGCGCATTGCCCAGATGATTGCCATGCTCATCCACCGGAATCACCGAAGAACGCTGGGAAGTGAGCGCCACTGCATCGATGGTCTCCCCATGCTCCCCCGCCCAGGCAGCGGATTCCTTCACAATCGTCGTCATATGATCCTTGAAATCCAGCGGATTCTGCTCCACCCAGCCATGATCCAGGGTGATGACCTGATAGGTCTTCTGCACCGTATGAAGCATCTCTCCATTTGCACGGAACAGAATGCCCCGCATGCTTGAGGTTCCCACGTCTAAAATCAGAAAATTCATTTGTACCTCTTCCCTTCTTCCTCTTTATCAATTCACGCCCCGGAAATCCATGTTCCGGGCCGTTCCTTACAAAAGCCAGCAGCCGAAACTCTGTTTCACATAATGCAGGTAATCCGCCCGCTCAATCGCTTTCGCTGCTGTAATTTCCACATTTCCAAGCTCCGCACCGTCCAGGTAATAAACCAGCCTTCCGATCTGCTGCCCTTTCTCTACCGGAGCCTCAATTTCTCTCTTAGCATACCACTTTTTTTCGATTCCGGTCAAGTCCTGACCCGTGGTGCTCAGATAGGAAAAGGGGGCTCCGTATTCTCCCTGCGCCTCCTCTTCCACACCACCACGCACGGGCACTGTCACCAGGGGCAGTTCGTCCGTATCCCGGTACAGAGTACACTTGGCATAGCCATAATTCAGAAGGGCTGTGGCGTCCGCAAACCGGCCTTTGGGGTCGGGCGCTGCCATAATCACGGCTATCAGTTCGATGCCGTCCTTTTCCGCCGTGGCTGATACACAGAACTTCGCCAGACTGGTGGAGCCTGTTTTCAGGCCGGTGGCATAGGGGTACTGGCGAATCAGCTTATTGGTGTTCGTCAATCCGAACTCTTCCGTCCCGCGCTTCGTGGTGTGGGTAATATTTTCCATCCAGATGGTCGAATAATTATGGATCTGCGGATACTTCGTAATCAACTCCCGGGACATCAGCGCGATGTCGTAGGCGCTGGTCACATGACCCTCTGTATCCAGGCCGCAGCAATTGACGAAATGGGTGTCATTCATGCCCAGACCCTTGGCGCGCTCATTCATCATTTCCACAAAGAGGCTTTCCGTCCCGGCCACATACTCGGCCATGGCCACGGACGCGTCATTGGCCGAAGCCACGGAAATGCACTTGATCATCGTATCCACGCTCTGTGTTTCACCGGCCTCCAGAAACACCTGGGAACCGCCCATGGACGCGGCGTACTCCGAGGTGGTCACTGTATCGTCCAGATGGATTTTCCCCTGGGAAATGGCGTCGAAAATAAGTAACAGCGTCATCACCTTCGTCACGCTGGCAGGCGGCAGCTGCTCGTGAGCGTTTTTCTCCAGCACCACCGTACCGGTGGACGCTTCCATCAGGATCGCAGAAGGCGCCGAGATCCCCAGCGTATCCGCCGGAGCTTCCTCCGCCCAGGCCGATATCACCGGAAATTGCAGCGCCAGAATAAGAGCTACCAGAAGGGACAGGATTTTTTTCATAGTATCACATCCGTGCGTTATCCGATTGTTTGATCTTATGAAGATGTGAGGGGAAATATACATTGTGTACTGCGGGAAGATGGAAGGTCCCCTGTGGGAATACGCGCATTTCCCTACTCCTCGCAGGCGGCTTATTCGCGCCCGACCGCCTAACTCGGGCTTCGCCCTCAAACAAAGGCTCCTTCGGGCGCTGCCTAGCCTGCTCGTCCCTACGGGGAATACGCTACCATTCCCACAGGGGACCTTCCATCTTCCCACAGGGATATACGTTTTCACAGATTACTCGATAACCTTCATCCCAGCCGAGACAAATAAATACCACCACGGAAACGTTAGCTGATTTTCCGTAGGGACGAGCAGGCTGGCAGCATCTGAAGGAGGCCCTGTTTGAGGACCCTTGGGTCCGAGTTGGCCGGTCAGATGCGAAT
>CAKROP010000141.1 GCA_934373375.1 uncultured Anaerosacchariphilus sp. | reverse complement strand
CGGACCGGATTCTGGAGGTTATGGTGGAGGGCCAGGTGGCCGATGAGAACGCTTATGTGTGCCGTACCTATAAGGATGCGCCGGGTGTGGACGGTTATCTGTTCCTGAATACGGACGAGACCCTGATGAGTGGCGATTTTGCGAAGGTGCGCGTTACCGGAGCCGTAGATTATGATTTGATAGGAGAATTAGCAGAATGAATTTACCCAATAAATTAACCACACTTCGTGTATTGATGATTCCGTTTTTTGTTGTATTTATGCTGACCGATCTGGGCGGCGCTTATTCCAAGTACATTGCAGTCGGAATTTTTATCGTGGCAAGTCTGACGGACCTTCTGGACGGTAAGATTGCGAGAAAGTATAACCTGGTTACCAATTTCGGAAAATTCATGGATCCGCTGGCAGATAAGCTTTTAGTCTGCTCGGCCATGATTTGTCTGGTGGAAATGAACCGACTGGCAGCCTGGATGGTCATTGTAATTATTTCAAGAGAGTTCATTATCAGCGGTTTCCGTCTGATTGCATCGGATAATGGAGTTGTTATCGCAGCAAGCTACTGGGGAAAGTTTAAGACAACCTTCCAGATGCTGATGATCATTCTCCTGATTCTCGATCTGGGAGGGGTATTCACCACCATCGAGGCTGTTGTTACCTGGATTGCGCTGATTCTGACCGTTGTGTCACTGATTGATTATCTGGCAAAGAACAAAGGAATACTTCTGGAAGGAGATATTTAAAATGGGAGAGCAGCAGAAGAAGACACTTGCAGAGGAAGTAGTAGAGCTTTTAAAAATGGATGAGCTGACCGTGACCACGGCAGAGTCCTGTACGGGAGGCCTGGTGGCTGCGCGTCTGGTGGATGTGCCGGGCGTATCCGAGGTATTTAAGCAGGGCTTCATCACCTATTCCAATAAGGCAAAGAGAAAGCTTCTGAATGTAAAGAAGACAACTCTGAAGGAATTTGGGGCAGTCAGCGAAAAAACCGCCCGGGAAATGGCCAAGGGCGCTATTCTGGCAAGTGGCGCGGACGCTGCGATCGCTACGACCGGTATCGCAGGGCCGGGCGGCGGAACGGAAGAGAAGCCGGTGGGCCTTGTATATATCGGCGTATCTGTACGGGGACAGATGTATGTGGAAGAGTACCATTTTGAAGGCGAACGGAGCGAAGTACGGGAGAGTACCGTGCAGGCTGCTCTGGCGCTTCTGAAAAAAGGACTTGAGGAGACAGACGGAAATGACGAAGACCATTAAAATTAAATATTTTACCGATAAAATTGAGAAGCTGGCTTACATCGGCGGCAAATCCGACTGGGTGGATCTAAGAAGCGCAGAGGATGTGACCTTGAAAAAGGGAGAATTTAAGCTGATTCCCTTAGGGATTGCCATGGAGCTTCCAAAAGGCTACGAGGCCCATGTGGTACCACGCAGCAGCACCTATAAAAATTTCGGTGTGATTCAGACGAATCATATGGGTGTCATTGACGAGACCTACTGTGGTGACAACGACCAGTGGTTCATGCCGGTCCTCGCCATGCGGGATACAAAGATTCACGTCAATGACCGGATTTGTCAGTTCCGGATTATGGAGCATCAGCCGGAGCTGGTATTTGAGGAGACAGAAATCCTCGGTCATGCGGACCGGGGCGGACACGGAAGTACAGGAAAGGCGTAGAGATTATGCAGATTGTCACATTTGCGTCCATTGAGATCGGCTCTTACGAAGTGGGAATGAAAATTCTGGAGCTGTCTCAGAAGAATGGCATGAAGGAAATCGACGATATCCGTTACGGACTGGAGCTGGGCAAGGACGCCTATAACCAGAAGGAGATCAGCAATGAGATGCTGGAGGAGCTGTGCGAGGTGCTGGAGGATTTTACCCGCATTATGAAGGAATATCAGGTAGACGACTACCGGGCCTGCGCCACCAGTGCCATTCGCGAAACGCGGAACTGCCTTCTGATTCTTGATAAGATTCGTGTACGGACGGGCCTTGAGGTGGAGATCTTAAGCAATTCCGAGCACCGGTTTCTGGGCTACAAATCCATTGCGTCCAATGAGGAATCCTTTCAGAAAATTATTCAGAAGGGAACCGCCATTGTCGATGTGGGCGGTGGCAGCATCCAGATTTCCCTGTTTGATAAGGACGCCCTTGTGTCTACTCAGAATCTGCGTCTCGGAACCATGCGTATCCGGGAGCGCCTGGCGGAGGTGGAGAACCGCACCACCCATTTCGGAGAGATCATTGAGGAAATGATCAACAACGAGTTGAAAAGCTATAAGCGGTTATATCTGAAGGATCATGAAATTAAGCATATGATTCTGGTAGGCGATTATATCAATCAGCTGGTAGACAGGGGCGGTAAGGCGAAGAGTGTATCCTTTACCCGCGAGGAATATCTGAATCTGTACGAAAAGATTCTTGCGGACGGCTCCCGGGAGAAAGCCATGGAGCGACTGGGCGGTATGGCTGAGAACATGTCTCTGGTACTGCCGGCGCTTATTATTTACCGGAAGCTGATTGAAGAAACCGGAGCAGAATTCATCTGGGTACCGGGTCTGAATATCCGGGACGGTCTGGCTTACGATTACGCGGAGCGCAAAAGGATCTTCAAGCCCAGCCATAATTTTGAAAACGATATCATCGAGGCGGCCAAGAACATTGCCAAGCGCTATCAGAGTAATAAGACCCATCTTCAGGGAACAGAATATCTGGCTCTCACCATTTTCGACAAAATGAAGCGGATTCACGGTATGGAGAAGCGGGAGCGCCTGCTCTTGCAGATTGCGGTCTGGCTTCATGACTGTGGTAAATACATCAGTATGACCCATACGGCGGAATGCTCCTACCAGATCGTTATGTCCACAGAGATTATCGGTCTGTCCCATCGGGAACGGGAGATTATTGCCAACGCTATTCGGTTCGATACGGAGGAGTTTGTATCCTTTGAGGAATTTTCCATGGGCAGCAGCCTGGATCGCAACGATTATCTGCTGACGGCGAAGCTGAGTGCCATTCTTCGTGTGGCTAATTCCATGGATCGCAGCCATAAGCAGAAGTTTAAGAATGTCCGCGTTACTTTAAAGGAGCGGGAGCTCCTGGTGGTGGTGGATACGGTAGAGGACATCACATTGGAGCAGGGACTCTTCTCCCACAAAGCGGATTTCTTTGAGACTATTTTCAGTATAAAGCCCGTTATCCGGCAGAAAAGGCAGGTATAAGAGAGCATGGATAAGAAAGAATTTACCAGACATGAGTACTACAGAAACCGGGAGCTGTCCTGGCTGGCGTTCAATGAGCGTGTGCTCAGCGAGGCGCGAGACAAAACGATTCCATTGTTTGAACGGCTGAAATTTTTAAGCATTACCGCGTCCAATCTGGATGAGTTCTTTATGATTCGTGTGGCTTCCCTGAAGGATATGGTTCATGCGGGCTATACCAAGAAGGATATTGCCGGTATGACGCCAGAGGAGCAGATCGAGGAGATTACGAAAGAGGTAAGAGGGCTAGTGGCTCTCCAGTATTCCACTTATTCCCGCTCCCTTTTGCCGGCGCTTAAGCAGAATGGTCTCCATGTAATTCAGGAGCATGAGGCCCTGACCAAAGAGGAAGCCCGTTATGTGGATCGCTATTTCCGTGACAATGTCTATCCGGTGCTGACTCCCATGGCGGTGGATTCGTCCAGACCTTTCCCGCTGATTCGCAACAAGACCCTGAATATTGGTGCATTGCTTCAGAAAAAGGGCGAGAAGAACGCCGAACTGGAGTTCGCTACGGTACAGGTTCCGTCGGTGCTGCCCCGTATTGTGCGTCTGCCTGACAGTGAGGACGGCATAAAAAATGTAATTCTGCTGGAAGAAATCATCGAGCGGAATATGCAGCAGTTGTTCCTGAAGTATGATATCGTCAGCGCCTCTCCCTATCGTGTTATGCGAAATGCTGACCTGACCATTGATGAGGACGAGGCGGCGGATCTGCTGAAGGAAATTCAGAAGCAGTTGAAAAAGCGTCAGTGGGGCGAGGCGATCCGCCTGGAGGTGGAAGAGAAAATTGATAAGCGTCTTTTGAAGATTCTGTCAAAGGAGCTGGATATCAAAGATCAGGCCCTGTATAAAATCAACGGACCGCTGGATCTGACTTTCCTGATGAAGATGTACGGCATGGAGGGCTTTGATCATTTAAAGCTTCCGAAGCATGTACCTGCACCGGTGAAGGAGCTGCCCGCAGACTGCAATATTTTTGATGAGATCAGAAAGGGTGATATCCTTCTGCATCATCCGTATCAGACCTTTGATCCGGTGGTGAAGTTTGTAAAGGACGCGGCCAACGATCCGAAGGTACTGGCTATCAAGCAGACACTGTACCGTGTCAGCGGTAATTCTCCGATTATCGCAGCTCTGGCCCAGGCGGCAGAGAACGGCAAGCAGGTTTCAGTTCTGGTGGAGCTGAAGGCCCGCTTCGATGAAGAGAACAATATCATCTGGGCGAAGATGCTGGAGAAGGCGGGCGCTCATGTAATTTATGGCCTGGTGGGTCTGAAAACCCACAGTAAGATCACCCTGGTGGTACGAAGAGAAGAGGACGGCATCCGCCGTTATGTTCATCTGGGTACCGGTAACTACAACGATTCTACGGCAAAGCTGTATACCGATATCGGACTTCTGACCTGCTCTGCGCCCATTGGAGAGGATGCTACGGCAGTCTTCAATATGCTTTCCGGTTATTCGGAGCCGGAGGGCTGGAATAAGCTGTCATTGGCGCCGCTGTGGCTGAAGGATCGCTTCCTGAGTCTGATTGGACGGGAGACCGAGCATGCCAGGAACGGAGGAGAAGGACGGATTATCGCGAAAATGAACTCCCTCTGTGACCGGGATGTGATCATGGCACTTTACGAAGCGTCCGCAGCAGGCGTACAGATTGACTTGATTGTCCGGGGTATCTGTTGTCTGAAGGTGGGGATTCCCGGTGTCAGCGAGAATATCCGCGTGCGTTCCATTGTGGGCAACTTCCTGGAGCACAGCCGAATTTTCTATTTCTACAACAATGGTCAGGAGGAGGTCTTCTGCGCCAGCGCCGACTGGATGCCGCGAAATCTGGAGAAACGCGTGGAGATCATGTTCCCCATTGAACGGGAGAAACTGAAGGAAGAGGTCATTCACATTCTGGATATCGAGCTGAAGGATAATGTGAAGGCTCATGTACTGCAGCCGGACGACACCTATGAGAAGGTGGACCGCCGGGGCAAGGCGATTTTAAGTTCCCAGGATTATTTTGTGGAAGAGGCGAAGGAGAAGGCGAAGGCCGAAGAACACGCGGTGAACCGCCGGGTATTTATTCCGGAGGAGCCGGTGGAATAGATGACGGCTTTCTTGGATAAAATTAAGAATTTTATCCATAGCATTTCCGTATCGGACATGTTATAATGAACCCGTTCGACAATAAGAAGAGACCGGGAGGAGATAACATGAAAAGATTAGCAGCACTTACCATGACAGTTGTGATGGCCGTATCTCTGGCAGCCTGTGGCGGGAAAGCGCAGAGCGTAACTTATACAATGGAGCAGGACAACGAAGGCCTGAAGATGACCGACACCATGACACTGAACGCCAAAGGCGACGAAGTTCAGAAGATGGAGGAGACCATCACGCTGGACATGACAGGCTTTGATGACGATACTCAGACCCTGATGACGAAAGCCTATGATTCTATGGTGGAGTCCTATCAGGCCGTAGACGGCGTGGAATGCACCGGAAGCGCGGCAGACGGTGTGTATACCATTGCTATCACCATTGATACCACAGGAGATGCGGTAGCTAAGCTCGCTGAGCAGGGACTGCTTCAGGTAGATGGCGGTACCAACGGTATTTCTCTGGAAAAGACAGGAGAAGCACTGGAAGCAGGCGGCTATACAAAGGCAGAATAAAACAGGATGACGCAGAAGCTCCGGCGGGACTGAAAAGAACAGTTCTGCCGGAGCTTTTT
>CAKROP010000140.1 GCA_934373375.1 uncultured Anaerosacchariphilus sp. | reverse complement strand
GTTCCGGTATACGGCCAGAGTAAAGCCGGAGCAGTCCGCGCCCTTGGTCAGGCTGGTGCCGCCCCACACGTAGCGGTTACCCACGTACTGCTTGGCGAAATCACAGATAGAAATGCGCACGTCGGTGACGCCTTCGCCGTACAGCGCTTCGGACAGAGTCAGGGCTGTGTCCAGCTCGCTCTTCACATCCACGTATTCCGACGCCACATAGCCGTCCTCGCCGTCGATATCGACCTTGATCCAGTCGCCCATATCCTCGATAACCTGAAGCTCCTCGCCTGCCGGAACCTTGGTCCAGTAATCCGCGTCGGTGCTTGGCTCCATCCGCACGTACAGGGAGTCTGTATTCACCTTCGCCATGGTCTGTCCCAGCTGAAAGGCCAGGTCGATGGCTTCCTGTCCGGTATACAGGTACTCGGCCTTCACATAGCCCTCTACCTCGCCGGATCTGATATGCGCCCACTCGCCGTCGATCCCCAGCACCTCGCAGGCGCCGTTCTTGCGAAGCTTGCCCACTAGGGAGCTGCTGCCGTCCGCGGCCTCGCGGATGTTCAGGCTGTCGTCCACGTTGGCGATGGCGATATTGACATAGCCCTCCAGCGGCGTGCCGGTCCATACCACCTCCGCGGTGGCCTGGGTCTGCTCCTCGGTGTCTGTGGTCTGATCAAAATTGGATGCGATTCCCTCGCCAAGACCGTCCCCCAGCGGCGCTGCCTGCGCCTGCATGCCGACCATGGCCATCAAAATCGCACCCATTACAAATCCTGCTCTATATCGTTTAAACATAAAATCCTCCGTTTTCATATCCGGTGTAATTATTACAATTTTGTTAAGAACCTATTACACCTTATAATAATCGGGAAGATTTGTCAAGGAAATCTTTTTGATTCACGTGGATTTTGCGGATTTCTGTGGGTTTTCCACAGAATTACCGCCGCGCCCGCCGTACCAGTCGGTTCAGCTCGTCCCGGTCCCACAGCTCCACGCCGATTTCATCCGCCAGCTCCTCCGCCGACGGGGTAAAATAGCTGTTGGTCAGCACCACCGGCACGTCGCAGCCATAGAACTCGGCTCCGGCGTAGGCTTCCTGTACCGCCTTATTGCTGATTTTCGCCCGGTAATGCTTGCACTGGATGGCGTAGGAGACTCCGTCGCGCTGCGCCAGCACGTCCACGCCCTGGTCGCCGCTGCCCCGGGTGACCTCCACATGGATATAGCCGTCCCGCGCCAGCAGTCCGCCCACATATTCCTCAAATTCCCAGCCGTCCATGTCGTCATAGTCGGCCCGGCGGAAACGCCGACGTTCCTTCCGCCGGCCATGAATCCAGCCGGCGCACCGGAATATGGTCTTAAAAGGCCAGAACAGCACCCGCAGTAGAAATAATGCAGGTGCCGCTATCAGATAATAAAATAGTCTCATGAAACTAGTTTTCTCTTTCTCCAAAATATTCCCTGCCCCAGGCCACGTCTTTCTCAATCCGCTCCTTTAAGGCCTCCAGAGAATCGAATTTCCGCTCCGGGCGCTCAAAGCCGTAGAAGGCTACGGTCAGTGTCTCCCCGTACAGATTCCGGTCGAGGTCAAACAAAAAGGTTTCCACACCTTTTCGCGTCTCTCCGCCTATGGTCGGCTTGTAACCGATGTTGGTGATGCCCTCAAAAATCTCGGAAGCAATCCGGGTTCTGGTGGCATAGACGCCGTTGGGCGGCAGCAGCTTCGAAAGCTCCGGCTGCTGATTGATGGTGGGAAGCCCCAGGGTCCGGCCTATCTGATGACCATAGAGCACTTCACCGGTCACGGAATAGGTGTATCCCAGCAGCTGATTGACCAGCTCCATATGGCCCTGCTCCAGTTCCTTACGGATCCGGGT
Source organism: uncultured Anaerosacchariphilus sp. (assembly GCA_934373375.1). Classification (GTDB taxonomy): domain Bacteria; phylum Bacillota; class Clostridia; order Lachnospirales; family Lachnospiraceae; genus Laedolimicola. The sequence goes on along the minus strand of CAKROP010000140.1, from coordinate 4,163 downwards.
ACTGCTGATTTCCCCGCCGTCATAGCAGGCTTTTTCCACTACCTCCACCTGAAAACCGCATTCCTCCTGCATATCCTCCAGAAGCCGGTAACTGCCCTTCCGGTTATGGCCGAAATGAAAATCCGTTCCCACGGCCAGATATTTCACATGCAGCCGCTTTACCAAAATCTCCCGCACAAAATCCTCAGCCTCCATATGGGCTATGGATTCCACAAAGGGACACTCTATCAGATAGTCCACGCCCCATTTTTCCAGGAGATTTCTCCGCTCCTCCGGGAGCAGAAGGGTGGGCCGTTCTCCGAAATCAAAGGTAAAAATCAGAGCCTTTAAGCCTTCCTCCTTCTTTTTTAAAATGCGGTTCACCAGAAGCTGATGTCCCATATGCAGCCCTTCGAACTTTCCCAGGGATATGGCTGTCGCTTCCGTTGTCTCAAATTCTGTCGTTCCGGTAATTAATCTCATGGTAAATCCTTTATCCTATTATTTTATCCCTCAGGATAAAAACATTTTCTCGGGCTTATAGCGTCTGCCGCCCTGTTCCCGCCGGTAGAGCCCCCGGAAATCCCCTTCGGAATTGTATACACGCACGCAATTGCGCTCCAGCTCCGTACCCTCCGGCAGGCGCTCTCCGGTCGTTTCCGCGATATCCTCTTTTCCAAAAGGCTTGGCGTTTTGATTCTGGCGATCGCTCTCCTGCCTGATACGGACTGCCGGGCAGGCCGCGAAGACCTCGTCCACCGGAAGCAGTACCTCCCCGATGCGGCCCTCGTGCATCATTGTCTCCAGTTCGGAAAGCTTATGGCTGTCCGCCAGTTCAAAACGGTCTACTTTGGTACGCAGCAGACTTTTCATACAGCCGCCGCAGCCTAGCTTTTCACCGATGTCCTGACAGAGAGTGCGGATATAGGTACCGCTGCTGCAGGTCACCGTAAAGGTCACCTCCGGAAGCCGGATTTCGTGAATCTCCATATCCAGAATCCGTACCCGTCTGGCCTGGCGCTCCACCTCTTTGCCTTCGCGGGCCAGCTCATAGAGCTTTTTTCCGTTGACCTTCAGGGCCGAATACATGGGCGGGACCTGGTCGTAGTCGCCAAGGAAGCTCATGATCGCCTCCCGGACCTGCTCCCCGGTGGCTGTCACCGGCGCTTCTGTCAGCACCCTGCCGGAAGTATCCTGGGTGTCGGTGGTCTGTCCCAGCAAAAGCACTGCCCGGTAGGTCTTCTCTTTTTCTGTCAGAAGTCCGCAGAGCTTTGTGGCATTTCCCAGACAGACAGGAAGAACTCCCTCCGCATCCGGATCGAGAGTTCCCGTATGGCCTATCTTTTTCTGTTTTACGATTCCGCGGAGCTTCGCCACCACGTCGTGTGAGGTGAAGCCCGCTTCTTTATAGACGTTGATTACACCATTCATGTTATACATCCTGATTCTGATTCAGCTGCTTTTCGATGTGCAGGGTCAGATTGTTGACCACATCGTAAAAGGTTCCGTGCATGGTACAGCCCGCCGCCTTTACGTGCCCGCCGCCGCCGAAATAAGCGCAGACCGCGCTGACATCCACGGGGCCGTTGGACCGAAGGCTGACCTTATACTGATGATTGCCTGTTTCATAAAGAAAAATGGCTACTTCCACGCCGTCGGTCACGCGCAGCTGGCTGACGATACCGTCCAGATCCGCAGGGATCGCTCCGTAAAAATCCATATCCTTTTCCCGGATGCGGCCTACGATAACACGGCCATCCAGCAGAAGAATGCTCTCCACCAGCGCACGACCCAGAATCTGGTTCTGAATGTAGGTTTTCTTATAGAAGGTCTCATCCACAATCCGGCTGAAGTCAATGCCTTTGGCGATCAGGCTTCCCGCGATCTGCATGGTCTTCGGGGAAGTATTGGAATACTGGAAAACGCCGGTATCATGGACAATGCCCATGTACAGCGCCTCCGCTGTGTGTCTGGAAATTCTTTCCTCTTCCATGGTTTCCCAGGCAAGCTCCGACGCGCTGCTGGCGTCGGCTACTACCCAGTTCACATCCGCAAAACCCGGATTGGTGACGTGATGATCGATGCAGACTGTATGCTTCGCGGTGTCCAGATACCTGACCGCCGCTCCCAGCCGCTCTTTGTCACTGGCGTCCAGAGAGATAAACAGGTCATAGACCTTATCCTCATCACAGTCCGTCTTTACCAGCTCCGCGCCGTTCAGGAAGCGGAACTTGGGTACGATCTGTTCCAGGTATACGTCCGCCTGAATCTCCGGGTAATTGTCCCGGAGATAATTCCACACGCCCAGACAGGAACCCGTGCAGTCCCCGTCCGGACGGATATGTCCGCTGATCGCCACTGTCTTCACATCTGTAAGCTCATCCTTAAGCCTGATCATCCTCTTCATCCTCTTCTTTACTGCCCTGGTTTACGTCGTCGATAAGCTTTGACATATGGACGCCATACTCGATGGACTGATCCATGACAAAGCGGATCTCCGGGGTGTTGCGCAGGTTGATGGACTTGGCCAGAGCGCGGCGGATATAGCCCTCCGCGCTCTTAAGGCCTGCCAGCGTATCTGCCTGGGCCTGCTTGTCGCCCAGGACACTGATGTAGGCCTTCGCGGTCTTCAGGTCCGGGGCAACCTCCACTTCTACCACCGAAGTCATCGGGCAGATGCGCGGGTCCTTGATCTCATTTAAAATGATATTGCTCAGCTCCCGGCGCACCTCGCCGTTGATTCTTGTATTTTTAATACTGTTTTTTCTCATCTATCATTCACCTCAGATAACGCCCTATCTCGGCACCTCTACCATGGTGTAAGCCTCTACGATATCCAGCTCCCTGATGTCGTTGAACTTCTCGAAGACCAGACCGCACTCGTAGCCTGCCTTGACCTCCTTCACGTCGTCCTTGAAACGCTTCAGGGACGCCAGCGGGCCGTCGAAGATCTGCTCGCCCTCGCGGGTGATACGGCACTTGCAGCCTCTCTGGAATACGCCGTCCAGCACATAGGAGCCTGCGATATTGCCCACGCCGGACGCCTTGAAGATCTGACGCACCTCTGCGTGGCCCAGCACCTTCTCCTCGAAGATCGGATCCAGCATGCCCTTCATGGCTGCCTCTACGTCGTTGATGGCGTCGTAGATGACACGGTACAGACGCAGGTCCACCTTCTCGCGCTCCGCGGTCTCCTTGGCAGTCGCGTCAGGACGCACGTTGAAGCCGATGATAATAGCGTTGGACGCTGCCGCCAGGCTGACGTCGGACTCGTTGATGGCTCCTACGCCACCATGGATAATCTTTACTACTACTTCCTCGTTGGAAAGCTTTAAGAGACTCTGCTTTACGGCCTCCACAGAACCCTGTACATCGGCCTTTACGATGATATTCAGCTCCTTTAAGTTGCCGGACTGAATCTGGGAATACAGATCGTCCAGGGACATCTTGAGCTTGGTATCCTCGATGAGCTTCTCTCTGCTCTCTTTTACATAGGTCTCGGCAAAGGCTCTTGCCTCCTTGTCGGTCTCCGGAGATACGAAGATCTCTCCGGCATTGGGCACGTCATTGAGACCCAGAATCTCGACCGGCTTGGACGGGCCTGCCTCTTTCACGCGGCGGCCATTGTCATCCATCATGGCGCGGACCTTACCATGGCAGGAGCCTTCGGCACTGGGATCGCCCACATGCAGGGTTCCCTTCTGTACCAGCACGGTAGCAACCGGGCCCTTGCCCTTGTCAAGCTCTGCCTCGATAACCAGACCTCTCGCCCGGCGGTTCGGGTTGGCCTTCAGCTCCAGAACCTCAGATGTCAGCAGAATCATTTCCAGCAGGTTGTCGATACCCTCATGGGTATGGGCGGATACCGGGCAGAAAATGGTGCTGCCGCCCCAGTCCTCGGGAATCAGCTCATACTCGGTCAGCTCCTGCTTTACACGCTCGATATTAGCGCTGGGCTTATCGATCTTATTGATGGCAACGATGATCTCGATGCCTGCGGCCTTGGCATGGTTAATAGCCTCAATGGTCTGGGGCATCACGCCGTCGTCGGCTGCAACTACCAGGATGGCGATATCGGTGGAGTTAGCTCCACGCATACGCATGGCAGTGAACGCCTCATGTCCCGGTGTATCCAGGAATGTGATCTTCTGGCCTTTGATGTTTACCACGTAAGCACCGATGTG
>CAKROP010000139.1 GCA_934373375.1 uncultured Anaerosacchariphilus sp. | reverse complement strand
TGTCCTATGATGAGATGAACAAGCTCATTGAAAAATCCCCGGCAGGGGCTCAGAACCTGATTTTCCTGCCCTACATGCTGGGAGAAAGAAGCCCCAGATGGAACCCGAATACCAGCGCGGCCTTCCTCGGCATTAAGCCGGAGCATGAAAAGAAGGATTACATCCGCGCGGTCATCGAGGGCGTGGCCATGAACATGGAGCTGATTCTGAAGGCTTACCGCAAGCAGGCCAAGATCGAGCGCATGAACCTGACCGGCGGCGGAGCCAAGGGCGAGGTAGTCTCCCAGATTCTGGCAGACGTCCTGAACGTGGACTTCGACATGCCCGACTGCGTAGAAGCAGCCACCTCTATTGGCGCGGCGGTGATCGCAGGCGTCGGCGTAGGCGTCTTCGACAGCTTCGACGAGATCAAGCGCTTCCTGAAGTTTGAGAAGCACGTGGAGCCCAAGAAAGAGAACCAGAAGGCCTACGAGGAGCTGAAGCCCATCTTTGACGAGGCTTATCAGTGCCTGGTGCCGTTGTATGAGAAGTTTGCGAAGCTGTAAAGGAATCTGTAATAGTTGTATTTTAGAATTAAAAAAGGAAGCCCCGTCTGTCTCACAGAGCGGATTGGGCTTCCTTTTTATGCGGAAATATAAGTAAAAAGAAGAGCCTCTGTATTGCAGAAGCCCTTCTTTTGGTTCACTTTTATTTCGCCAGCAGCATCATAATCTCATTACTTCTGCTGATAAACTTCGTCATCTTCTCCGGAGCCAGCGGCTGGTGGCTGATCATGGCCAGGTCGTAGAGCTGCTCGCAGAACAGGTTGACGTTTTCGCCGTCCTTGTGCGCGAGGATGTACTGAACCAGCTTGTTGTTCGCGTTCAGGACCAGGGTCTCTCCGCCGCCGAACATGCCCATATCCATACCGTTCATGCTGTACATCTTCATCATATCCTGCATTCTGCGGCTCTCCTCGGAGAGAGTAATCATGGAGGAAATGTTCTCATTCTTCATTTTCTCCACCTTGACCTCCAGCTTGTCATTGCCCAGAGCCTTGCGGAAGATGTCAGTCAGGGAATCGGTGGTCTCCTTCAGCTCCGCCTCATCTGTGGCTTCTACAAAGTCCTCGGTCAGGTCAGCGTCGATACGCTGGAACTTGATCTTGTCGTTCTTCATTTCCAGATGGGAAATGAACGGGGTATCAATGTTGTGCTTCAGGATGACAGCGGTCTTACCCTCCTCCTTGAAGAGGTTGATATACTGGCTCTGCTGTACCTCATCAGTCACATAGAAGATAGTCGTCTTCTCCGGCTCTTTCTCCTCGGCATTTTCATCCTTGGTCTCATCCGGATTCTCTACCACATCCACATCCGCGGCTTCCTCCTCCGGAACCAGATCCTTCAGGGTCTGATACTTGCCGTCCAGATCCTTGAACAGGATGTAATCGCTCATTTTCTCACAGAACTTCTCATCCTTCAGGCAGCCGTATTTGATGAACGGGCTGATGTCGTCCCAGTATTTCTCATAGGTCTCCCGGTCTGTCTTGCACATGCCGGTCAGCTTGTCCGCTACCTTCTTGGAGATGTAGTCGGAAATCTTCTTGACAAAACCGTCGTTCTGCAGGGCGCTTCGGGATACGTTCAGCGGCAGATCCGGGCAGTCGATGACACCCTTTAAGAGCATCAGGAATTCCGGAATGACCTCCTTGATATTGTCGGCAATAAATACCTGATTGTTGTACAGCTTGATGGTTCCCTCGATGGAATCATATTCGGTATTGATCTTCGGGAAGTACAGGATACCCTTTAAGTTAAACGGGTAGTCCATGTTCAGGTGAATCCAGAACAGCGGCTCCTTGTAATCCTGGAAGACCTTACGATAAAAGGCCTTATATTCCTCGTCGGAGCACTCATTCGGGTGCTTGGTCCACAGAGGATGGGTATCGCTTAAGGAAACGGGACGCTTGTTGATCTTCACGCGGTTGCGGGCCGGAGATACTTCCTTGGTTTCCTTGGTGCCGTCCTCTTTTTCAATCTCCTCCGTCTTGGCGTCCTCGTGGATATGCTCTACCACCACATCATCGTCACGAAGATCGGACTCGTCGATGGTTTCGTATTCCTGTTCCGCATTTGCCTTCTCCAGGAAAATCTCCACAGGCATGAAGGAGCAGTACTTGCTGATGACCTCGCGGGCACGGTACTCGTTGGCAAACTCCAGGCAGTCCTCGTTCAGGAACAGGGTAATCTCGGTACCAATCTCGGTACGGGTTCCCTCAGACATATCGTACTCGGTACCGCCATCGCACTCCCAGTGAACGGCTTTCGCGCCATCCTGATAGGAAAGGGTGTCGATGTGAACCTCGTCCGCTACCATGAACGCGGAGTAGAAGCCCAGTCCGAAATGACCGATGATCTGGTCGTCATTGGCCTTGTCCTTGTACTTCTCCAGGAAATCAGCCGCGCCGGAAAATGCGATCTGGTTGATGTATTCCTCAACTTCTTCTGCGGTCATACCAAGTCCGGTATCGATGAATTTCAGAGTTTTCTCTTCCGGGTTCACAATCACGCGGACGCTGTCCTTGTGGCCTTCCGGATAGTTGTATTCACCAATCAGGGCAAGCTTATGAAGCTTCGTAATCGCGTCGCAGCCGTTGGAAATCAGCTCGCGGAAGAAGATATCGTGGTCGGAATAGAGCCACTTCTTGATAATCGGGAAAATATTTTCGCTGTTAATGGAAAGACTTCCATGTGTATTTGCCATTTTCGTTCACTCCTTTAAGTATGTTTCGTAACTGATAAATATTGTAACGCGGCGGAAGGGAAAAGTCAATAGAAAATCAGCACTCTAAACAGGTGAGTGCTAACAAAATTTCCGTAAAGTTTATAAAAATTCTATAAACAGGGAAAAGAAGATCTGGTATAATAAAACATATATGAGCGAGGGAGATACAAAGGATGAAAGAGTGGAAGAGAAGCAGATGGCTGATGCCGTTACTGTTGATTTTAGCGGGCATTCTTCTGGAAATATTCGTATTTAATTTCCGACATTGGGAAGCATATCTGTGGAAGGACGATCATAGGAATTTTGAGGAGCAGATACTGGGCGAAGGCCTGGAGCAGGTGAATGATAACCTGTACCGTGTTACAGCGGAGAATGGAGATGAGACATCCTGTATCGAACTGCTCAATATACAGCAGAAGCTTTACAATATTCAGATTGATATGCGTGTGGAAAATCCGGTTTCACCGGAAGATCGGGCTGTCAGTGTTCAGGTGAAGGCTTCGGACGAGGCCAATGAAAAGTATTTCCGCCTGCCGGAACGGAAGATCGTAAACGGCGTGGAAAAAAGCCAGTATATCCGGCTGCATCTGAGCGGAAACTCCCCGGAAATGTTGATTATCATTCATGCGTCCAAAGGACAGCTCATTCGGATTTCCGACATCAGCGGCAATGTGTCCGTGCCGTTTTTCTTCTCTTTGGCGCGGCTGCTGGCTGTATGGGGGCTGCTTTTCGCTGGCTGGTATCTGCGCCCGTCTTCGGAGGTTCACCGGAAAAAATATGTGGAATGCGGCTGGAAGGGCGTGCTTTTTGCGGCAGTGCTTCTTGGACTGGAATTCGCGGCGGCCTTTGCGGTGCAGCAGGAGAATCTGACAGCGGTGGAGCAGGCGCCCACCATGACCTGGATGACCCAGTACCAGCTGCTGGCCCATTCCCTGGCGAAGGGCGAGACACGGCTTGAAATAGAGCCGGGTGAGACATTAAAATCCCTGGAGAACCCTTACGATTACCGGATGCGGAGCGCGGTGATGGAAAATGCGGATGAGAGCTATCTGTGGGATACCGCTTATTACGAGGGTCATTATTACGTCTATTTTGGAGTCGTACCGGAGCTTCTGTTTTTCCTGCCCTGTTATCTGCTCACAGGCGCGGATTTTTCGACACTTACGGCAGTCTGGCTGACCTGCAGCCTGTTTATGGCAGGGGTATTTGTATTACTTGGAGAAATTGTAAAAAAATGGTATCGCAATACGCCCTATTCGGTCTGGCTGCTTTTGAGCCTTCTGATTGCCAATGGCAGCGGCGTCTGGAGCTTTTACCGATATCCCACCTTTTATGATATCCCATTGATGCTGGGCATGGCCTGCGGCGTCTGGGGGCTGGCTTTCTGGATGAAATCGCTGAAAGGGGAACGGGTCAATCGATTGGAAATGGCGGCGGGTTCTTTCCTGATTGCGCTGATTGCGGGCTGCAGGCCCCAGCTAGTGCTGGTGAGCGCGCTGGCGCTGCCGCTGTACGGAACTGCGATCCGACAGGGAAAGGTTCTGAAAGAAAAGAAGGCGGCGGATTTATTTGCCTTTGCGTTTCCGGTGCTTCTGGTGGCGGCAGGGCTGATGTATTATAATCAGATTCGCTTTGGCAGCGTCACGGATTTCGGAGCCACCTACAATCTCACCCTGCAGGACATGACCAGACGGAAGCTGGAAATGGGCAGGACGGTATTCGGCTATTTTACCATGCTGTTTCAGCCGCCGGTGATTACGGGCGTATTTCCCTATTATGAGCAGGTGGCGGTGAAGAGTCAGTTTTACGGCCAGGCTATCATTGAGAGCGGCTTCGGCGGCATTATGGCCAACAACCTGATTTTGTTTCTCAGTCTGATTCCATGGAAATGCAAGAAGCTGATTCGGCAGAAAGAAGCTTATCTCTGGGCGTGGATGTTTCTGATTCTGGGGCTTGTGACGGCTTTTATCGATATCCAGATTGGCGGCCTGATTCCCCGTTACACGGTGGATGTAATCTGGCTGTTTTACCTGGCAGTGGTGCCGGTGGTGCTGGGAGCGTTGGAAGAAAGCGTGGGTATGGAGCGATGGAGGCTTCTGTACGGTCTGTTTCTGCTTTTGTTTATTCAGGCCATGCTGTTCCATTTCCGGACCATATTTACAGATATCTATGATAAAGTGAAGGATATGAATCCGGTCTGGTTCTACCGGGTAGAGCATCTGATCGAATTCTGGCTGTAGGCTGAAACTTTTTGTAATGCGGATCCGTCTATATACTATAAAGGTAGGAGTGCTTGTAAGATGAGACAGAATGTGAGAATTGCCTGGTATTTTCTGGTGCTGGCGCTGCTTGTCGGCGTATGGTTTGCGCACGGCAGGGCGGACGAAAAAAAGACAGATCCGGAAGGTGGTTTCCCGGCGGTGGCATGGATAGAGGCGCAGGAAAATGCAGATGTAAATAAAATAGAAGCAAAGCTGGAACAGAAAGAAGCGGCAGAGCAGCAACAGTCAGATCCGGGAAATCCGGACAAAGGTACGTTAAAGGAGCGCTTTGCGGGCGCGGTTCTGGTGGGTGATTCGGTGGCGACAGGCTTTCTGGATTATGAGATTCTGGACGCCACAGAAATCGTGGCACTTCGGGGACTGCGGACTGACTCAGCCGGACCGGAGATCGAAAAAGCGCTTTCGCTTGCGCCGAAGGCCTTATTTTTATCCATCGGGTTAAATGACCTGGAATACTGCCGGGGTGACAGCAGGCTTTTTATCCGGCACTATGAGGAGCGGCTCACAGAGATCCGGGCGCAGGCGCCCGATCTGCCCGTTTACATCAATGGAATTTTGCCGGTGCTTCCGGAGGCCGTGGAGAAGAAGCCTGCCCTTCAGAATGTGGATACCTTTAATCAGGCCCTTCGGGATATGTGTAAAAAATGGGACCTGACCTATATTGACAACAGTGAGCTGCTGCAGGATCACGCGGACTGGTATCAGAAGGATGCAGTACACCTGAAAAGTACGCCCTATCCGCTGTGGCTGGAGCGCATGGAGGAGGCGGCTGGCTTATGAGAGACTGGATTTTGCGGATAGCGAAGCTTATCCTTCTGGGGCTTCTGGTGTATGGCGGCGTTCTGGTGGTTAAGGGAACCGCCCGGCATGTGGACTTCGGAAAGCTCCGGGCCGATGTGGAGGCTGCGGCCGATGTATCGGATATGAAGCAGGGCGACGCGCAGCTCCTGAGAAGGCTTTACGGGCTGAACGGCGGGGAACTGGCCCATTGGGTACTCTATAT
>CAKROP010000138.1 GCA_934373375.1 uncultured Anaerosacchariphilus sp. | reverse complement strand
CGTAATGGCTTCAGCCAGCTCCTTGCAGGTGCCGTCATCCACATATTTCAGAACAAACTTCTTCACCAGTGCTTCGCTGGGAAGTCTCGCAAGTGTCTGCTTATAGTCGCCGCCCACAGCGGCATAGAATTGTTCGAGTGTCATAATTCAAATCTCCTGTGTATATTCTTATGTAAAGTACATTCCCTCTTTTCATCATACTCCGGATACACGGAAAATTCAATTACAAAATATGTCTTAAGAGTATCTTTTTCCGGGGTTCCGGTGTATAATAAAAAAATACAAACAGGAGGCAGATAAATGCGGGAACAGGATAAGATGACGATGGAACAGGCAGAAGCCAAGATGAGCTGCCTGCGGGAAGTATTTCCGTTTGTGAGACTGGTAAAAGGAAGCGCTCTGAAGGACAGGGAGCGAGAGCTGGCGGAGGGACTTCCCAGTGCCTGTCAGTGCTACGAATTCTGGAAGAAGGACAAGCCCTGTGAAAATTGTATATCCAGAGATGTACTGGACAGCCAGGGCGAGGAAAGTAAGATAGAGTTTATCGACAATCAGATGTATCAGGTATTCTCCCGGTACGTGGAGATAGACGGAGAACCCTATGTCATGGAAATGATTAAGGATCTGGATGAGAGTACCCTGCTGGATTCTGAGGGCTATGAAAAGCTGCTGAGCCATCTGACTGTCTACAACGAGAAGCTGTACAAGGACGCCCTGACCGGCGCTTATAACCGCCGTTTCTATGAGGATGAAGTCAAAGACATGAAAGGCCCTGCAGGTGTGGCAGTTATCGATTTGGACGATTTCAAGGTCTATAACGACACCTACGGTCACCATGCGGGTGACCTGGCGTTGGAGACTGCCGCTGATATCATCCGGCGTTATGTCCGAAAGTCCGATATGCTGATCCGCTATGGCGGAGATGAATTTCTGCTGATCCTGCCGGATATCCAGTCCGATATTTTTGCGGCCAAGCTGAAAATGATTCAGGAGCGCATCTACGAAGCCACCATAGCAGGCTATAACCGCTTACAGATGTCTGTCAGCATCGGCGGCGTCATGTTCACCAGCGGTGATATCAAGGAAGCCGTGTCCCGGGCGGATAAGCTCATGTACCGCGCCAAGAAGCGGAAAAATATGGTTGTTACCGAGTGGGATGTCAAGGATAATCCGAAAAAAGCGCCGGAGGAAGAAAGCGAAGATCTGCGCCAGCAGATCCTGATCGTTGACGACTCAGAGATGAACCGCGCTATTCTGACTGAGATTCTGCAGAAGGACTACCGTATCCTGAATGCGGAAGACGGTGAACAGTGTATTGAAATCCTGGAACAGAAGGGTACCGCCATTTCCCTGATTCTCCTGGATTTGGTGATGCCGAAGATGGACGGCTTTGAAGTTCTTTCCGTTATGAATAAAAAGCAGTGGATTGAGGATATTCCGGTTATCATGATTTCCAGTGAAGATTCCGCCCAGTTCATTCGGAAGGCCTACGAATTCGGGGCTTCTGATTATATCGGACGTCCCTTTGACGCGAAGGTTGTATACCAGCGTGTGTTTAACACCATCAAGCTTTATGCCAAGCAGCGCCATCTCCTGAGCCTGGTTACCCGCCAGATTTACGAGAAAGAGCACAGCAACCGTATTATGATCACGATTTTGAGCCAGATCGTGGAGTTCCGAAACGGCGAGAGCGGCCCGCACGTGATGCACATCAATATTCTGACGGAGCTGTTGCTGGAGCAGCTGATGAAGCGCAGCAACGATTACCATATGACCTGGTCGGAGCAGCAGATGATTGTGACGGCTTCCTCCCTGCATGATATCGGGAAAATCGGTATCGCGGAATCCATTCTGAACAAACCGGGCAGATTGACGGATGAAGAATTTGAAATCATGAAGACCCATACGCTGATCGGAGCTTCCATACTGGAAAAAATGGAGCTTTACCAGGATGAGCCGCTGGTTCAGATTGCCCATGATATCTGCCGCTGGCACCACGAACGCTATGATGGCCGCGGCTATCCGGATGGCCTGAAGGGCGATCAGATCCCCATATTCGTCCAGGTGGTGGCACTGGCGGATGTGTATGACGCCCTGGTCAGCGAGCGTGTATACAAAAAAGCTTACTCCCATGAGCAGGCGCTCCGGATGATCCTGAACGGAGAATGCGGCGCGTTCAATCCGCTGCTTCTGCAATGTCTCATGGATATCAAGGACAAGATTAAGTGGGAGCTTGCGAGTGGCATGACGGAGGATTATGCGCGGTGGGGAGACATGGCGGAAGCTTCTGAGATATCCACGGAATCCATAAAGAAGCTGACAGACTAAACCAGTTTCTTCCTTAACATCTCCGGATTCGTCGCGTAAATCAGCGCCGTGTCCTTCGAAATCACGCCCTTCTGATAGAGTGCCAGAATGCTGGCGTCCATTGATACCATATCCTCCCGGTTCGACGAATACAGCAGTCCGTCGATCTGTGGCACTTTATTATCACGGATCATATTTCGAATCGCCGGAGTTACCGTCATAATCTCAAAAGCGGGAACCATCCCTCCGTCCACGGTGGGCAGCAGCTGCTGCGATACGACAGCGTTCAGAACGGTGGAAAGCTGAATCGCGATCTGCCGCTGCTGGCTGGGCGGGAAGACGTCGATGATGCGGTCGATGGTATTGGCGGCACCGATCGTGTGAAGGGTGGACAGCAGCAGATGACCGGTTTCGGCAGCTGTCATAGCCACGTTGATGGTCTCGTAATCACGCATTTCCCCCAGAAGGATGACGTCGGGGCTCTGGCGGAGCGCCGCGCGGAGAGCTGTCACGTAGTTTTCCGTGTCTACGTGGATCTCCCGCTGGCTCACGATGGAGCGGTTATGGCGGTGCAGAAATTCCAGCGGATCCTCCAGCGTGATGATATGCGCATCCCGCGTCTTATTGATGTGATCGATCATGCAGGCCAGGGTTGTGGATTTTCCGCTGCCAGCCGGGCCTGTAATCAGAATCATGCCGCTTCCGGATGCGGTGGAATTGATGATATACGGCGGAATTCCCAGAGCTGTGTAGTCCGGCAGCCGGAAGGTGATCACACGGATCACGGCTGAGAGCGCGCCGCGCTGCTTGTAGGCGCTGACACGGAAGCGGGACACGCCCTGAATCGCGAAGGCGAAGTCGTCGTCGCCGTGTTCGTGCAGGGCCGTCATATCCCGGCTGCCTGCCAGCCTGTAGATGTCGTTCAGCAGACTTTCTGTATCCGGCGGCAGCAGCCGTTCTTCATTTATCTGATAAAGCGTACCGTTTTTGCGGAAAGAGCAGGGAAGACCTGCCACAATAAACACATCCGACGCATTTTCCCCCACTGCCTGTTTTAAAATCGTAACAATATCCATAGTGATCCTCCCTGAATTTTCAGTCTTCATTGGAAATCCCGATTCCCGGTGAACCGGAAGTGGAATTCCAGTCCCCGGTGCTGATGGTCTGCCAGGCGGAGATTACATATCCGTCCGTGTCGTCCGGGGAAAGCTCCACGAAAAGCGCCTGTCGATCGCTGATTTGCACCTGAAAGCTGCGGCTTTCCGTCATATGTTTCAATTCCCCGGCTGCGTCCAGCGACGCAATCTGCTCCTCTGCCTGATTGCAGGCGGCATAGTAGGCTGTCCGTCGGTCTGCCAGCCGTCTGCTGAAACGGTAATCGCTCTGGGCGCCGGTAAGAGTCAGCACCGCGAATATCACCAGGCAAAGCACCAGAAAGACCACCAGAAGGGAAGAAGATCCGATACTCAGAAAGGGAACACTTTTTTTCTCCTTATTCATCCGCGGTTCCTCCCGATAAATAGTGAACAGTCTCCAGCCGGTAGATCTCCGCTGAAGAATCCTTTTTTGTCATAATCGCTTTGCAGTGCAGCAGCCTTCCGCGTTCGGAAAAGTCCGCTGTCAGCAGATATGCCGCTGCGTCCGCGTCTGTGGCGCAGGGCTGAAGCTCCGCGTCAAATCCCACAGCTACTGTGAAAACGGAATCATCACCCGAAACCGGGTCTTCGGCTGCCGTGTCCGCGTACAGGGCAGCCAGCTTTTCTGCGGCGTCTGCCGCGGTTCCGGCATTGCTTCCGATCTCCGCTGCGTCCGAGCAGGCGGACACCGCCGCATGCAGCGCCCGGGCGTCTCGGCTTAAGGTATGGGCCCGCACAAAGATCTGGATACAGATCGCGCTTGCCACCGAGAAAAACAGAATGGAAAAAATCAGCTCCAGCAGAAACAGGCTGGATGTACGGGGGTGATGTGTCATTTTCATGAAGCTGCGCCCCCTTTCGTGCTTCGTACCTGAACAACAGCCCGGGCTGTTGTGCCGTCCGTATTGGTGCAGGAGAAGGAGAGCAGGCCGTCACCCAGCCTTGTGAAGCTGAGCGACGAGACGGCCAGGATTGCCCTGCCATCCTCTGCAGACGCGGGCGCGCCGTCCTTTACAAACAGCTCCCGCAAGGCGTCTTCATAGGCGTAGATATAAGTAGTATAGTTCGAATCTCCATAAGACTGCCGGATCTGAAGAGCCTCGCAGCCGTCGAAGGTTCCGATATCGATCTGTCCGTCCGCGTCATTCTGATGTACTTTCTCCGTCAGGTATGCCAGCGCCGTCTCCGCCGTATAGCTCCGGGAAGAATGGCTCGCCGTGTCCCGGTACACTCCGGTAGCCAGCAGAATCACCGACACCGCCGAGAAGGCGAATACGAAGAGCAGGGCCGCTGGAAAAAGAACATCTATGAGATGATGGGGGTCACGCCGTGTCTGCATACTCATTTCACCTCCAGAATCGTCACATCCGGATACAGATTGGCTCCGGAGACGCGGTAATCCACGAAAAAGCGGTCGTGATCATAGGTCAGTCCGTAATGCTCCGTCAGGTATTCCAGGCTTTCGGGGTAAGCGCCCTCCACTGCGTAGCAGTAAGTAATCCCCCGGTTCAGGGCTTCCTCAAGGCTGTCCCGCTGCCGCCGGTCCGTATCCGCCGAAAGGGACTGCACCCCCAGATAAAAGCAGAGAAGGATGACCGCGAAGACAGAGACGGACAAAAGCAGCCGAAGCTGTGGCCGGTATTTTCTCTCCATTTGAAAACGCATGAGCAGCACCTCCTAAAGACTGGACAGGATGCCCATCAGCGGCAGCATCACAGACAGCAGAATCACGCCCACAATGAGGGACAGGGTGATGACCAGCGTAGGCTCCAGAACCGCCAGGGTCCGGTTCATCCGATCATCCAGATCCTCCTGGCAGAGATCGGCGATTCGTTCCAGTACCGCATCCAGTTCCCCGGTCCGCGCGCCGATGGAAGCCATCCGCGCGTAGACGCCGGTCAGAATCTGCTCCTGATGCAGGAGAGCCGCCAGATCCTGTCCCTCAGACAGCCCGTCCCGGCAGGCTTCCAGCTTCTTACAGAAATCAGTGTCTTCGATCAGCCGCTCTGTCAGCTCCAGACTCTGCTCCTGGGTGAGACCGCTTTTCAGGGAGATAGCCATACCACTGGCAAAGCGGCAGACAGAAAGCTGCTCCTGCATGGATCGGATCCGTGGAAAATGAAGTCCGATTTTCCGGAAAAACCGCCGTCCGCCCGCAGTGTGTGTTCCGGTAAAGGCCGCCGCGATTACCAGCAGAAGAAGTACAAGGAACAGAATGGCATAGCGGTTGAGCGCTGTGCCGAGTCCCATAAGTGCCCGGGAAAATCCGGTCATCTCCGTACCCAGCTGCCGGAACACCTGCTGGAAGATAGGCATGACCTTTACAAGTAAAATGACGATGACTGCTACCATCATGGCTGCCATAATAAGCGGATAGGTCAGGGCATTTTTGACATTGCGGCTTATGGCTTCCTCACGCTCATAGTGGAGCGACAGAGCCTTCATGACCTCGTCCAGGGTACCGGTCTGTTCGCCGAGCTCCGTCATGGAGAGAAGATAGGCGGGGAAAAGGCCGGCGTCCGCAAAGGCCGTGGCGAGGCTTCCGGTCTCCTGTAAGCGTTCCAGCAGCTTCCGAAGCACCGCCTGCTCCTCCGGGTCTTTACTGT
>CAKROP010000137.1 GCA_934373375.1 uncultured Anaerosacchariphilus sp. | reverse complement strand
GTACGGATTAACGCTGGTCTGCGCGGCAAGGCGGGATCGCATGAAGCTGTTCGCGGGGACGGCACCGGAAGGCTGAGAAGCCGACCATCTTCTTTTAGAAAATATATCTGTAAATTATTTCCATTTTAAATATAACTTTTAAGAAAGGCGGGTTTTATTCTATGCCTTCGGTATACGCCGACACTTCATTTCTACAATTCAAAAAAGTACACTGCCGGAACTGCTATAAATGCGTCCGGAACTGTCCGGTCAAGGCCATCCGGGTCATCAACCATCAGGCTCAGATTCTGGAGGATCAGTGTATCCTCTGTGAGAAATGCACCCTGGTCTGTCCCCAGAACGCCAAGGAAGAACTGAATATGATTCCCAGGGTGCATGACTTTATCCGGGGCGGCGGCCAGGTCATCGCGTCCCTTCACCCGGCCTACGTGGCGGAATTCGGAACCGACAGCCTGCCGGCTCTGACCGAGGCCCTGAAAAAGCTCGGTCTGTCTGACGCCTTTGACGCGGCCGCCGGAGCGTATCTGGTCAAGACCGCTTATGAGGACCTGGTGGAGGAACGGGCACAGGACACGCCCACCATCTCTTCCAACTGTCCGGTCATCGTACAGCTGATTCAGAAGCGTTATCCGGACCTGGTACCCTATCTTGCTCCGGTTCTTTCCGTGATGCAGGCCCATGCCCGCTACCTGAAAAGCCGGTATCCCGACGCGCGGATTCTCTCTGTCTCCCCCTGTATCTCCGGTCTAGCCCAGATGCGGGAGACAGACAATTATGTGGATTATGTCATTACCTTCAGTGAGCTGCAGGAATGGCTGGCTGCTGTTCAGGTGCAGGTGGCTGCTCCGGCAAATGTGCCTCCGGATGCAGAGCGGGATATCCGGCTTTCCCGCATTATGGCCATGTCCGGCGGTTTCACCATGGCTATGCATCCATCCGTTCACCAGCGCTATCTTCCCGCCTGCGGTATCGACAGCTGCAAGCAGATTCTAAATGAATTTATGGCGGATCCGGACAGTTATTCCAACTGTTTTCTGGAGCTGAACGCCTGTCCCAACGGCTGCATCGGCGGTCCTTCCTTCCGCCGGACCAGGACCGGACTGCTCCACGGCCTGATCCGTCTGCAGAACGCGTCCCTGTACAAGGGCATTTCCAATTATAAACGGGACGACTTTTCGGCACAGTCTCTGACCGATATCAGCCGCCACTATGACACCTTCATACTGCGGCAGCAGGAAACCGAAGCCTCCGAAGAAGATATCAAAAAGGTACTGGCCCAGATGGGAAAATTTGCGCCAGAGGACGAGCTGAACTGCGGAGCCTGCGGCTATAATACCTGCAGGGAAAAGGCAAAGGCCGTGCTGGCCGGTAAGGCCGAGATCTCCATGTGCGTTCCCTTTATGCGGGAGCGTCAGGAGAGCTATTCCAACAAAATCATCAATGTGATGCCCGGTATCCTGGTGACGGTGGATTATCAACTAAAAGTCATTCATATGAATCAGGCCGCAAAGGATCTGTTTGATCCGCTCCATAAGCGCGCACTGATCGGGGAGACCGTGTCCGATCTGATGGATGATTACACCCTGGTCAATATGATTTCCTTCGACAAAAATATGTCCCACGATCAGATTTATCTGGAGGATCGGGATATCTATCTGGAGCGCACCCTGGCCAATGACCGGAAAAATCAGCTGATTCTCTGTGTCATGAAGGATATCACAAAGGAAATCGAGGAAAAGCAGCGTATCCGGAAGGCCCAGAATAACGCAGCCGCCATGGCCGACAAGCTGGCCTCCGAACAGTTAAAACTGGTGCATCAGATCGCAAGCCTCCTGGGCGAGACAGCCGCAGACACCAAGGTGGCCGTGGAACAGCTGAAGCGCACCATTCTCAGGGAGGACGAGGATAGCGATGAATAAAGACGGAAACTATCGGCTGAACGTGTCCTTCGACGGACTGGTGACGGATTTCGGCTGGGTAAGTCTCAATAAAAAACGGGAAACCATCTGCGGTGATTTTTTTGATATTATGGAAAATGATTCCGACCATGTGCTGGTGCTGTCCGACGGACTGGGAAGCGGCGTCAAGGCCAATATTCTCTCCACGCTGACTGCCCGGATGCTCAGCCATATGATTATCAAAAAGCTGCCCATCTATGACGCGGTGGCCGCCGTGGCCGATACGCTGCCCGTGTGCAGTGTCCGGCATCTGGCCTATTCCACCTTTACGGTGCTGGATATCAGGGGACGGCAGGCGCTGCTCTATCAGTTTGACAATCCGGATGCCATTCTGATTCGGAACGGTAAGGTAACGGCCTATCCCTATTCTACCTTTACCCTGAAGGAAAAGGTCATCCACGAGAGCACCTTCGACCTCCGGGAGGACGACATGCTGATCCTCATGTCCGACGGCGTCACCAATGCAGGTATGGGCAAGACCACCGACGGCGGCTGGGGCCGCAATGAGGTCCTGCGCTACTGTCAGAAAAAATACCGCCCGGGCATGAGCGCCCAGGAAATGGCTGTGGATATTGCCTACGCGGGCCTGGCCCTGAATATGGACGAGACCGACGATGACCTGACAGTACTGGCTCTGCGCTTCTGCAAAAAGCAGACCGTCAACCTGATGATCGGCCCGCCCCACACCTCCGAGGACGATACCTCTTACATGGATAACTTCTGGAAAAAAGAGGGAAAGCATGTAATCTGCGGCGGTACCACCGCGAAGATCGCAGCCCGGTATCTGAAGCAGCCTCTGACCACCATCGAAGACTCCGCAGTGGATGACGTTCCATCTCTGATGCGGCTGCCCGGCGCGGATCTGGTCACCGAAGGTCTGCTGACCCTGGAGCGGCTGGTAGAATACTGCGAGGATTTCCGCGAGGATCGCTTAAGCTTCCACGAAATGCTGGGGAAAAAGGACGGAGCGGCCAGGCTCGGAACCCTTCTTTTTACCTGGGCCACGGATATCAACGTTTTCTTTGGAAATGCTTATAATCAGGCTTATGAGGGCAGTGAAATTACAGCCCAGACCAAGACCCGGACGGTGGAGGCGCTGATCGAGCATCTGCGGAAGGCCGGGAAGAACGTGAATATCTCGTTCTGGGCTGTCTGAGGGTATCCCCGAATACCCTGGGAACACGGGCAAATAATAAAAAAGAAAGGAAAAGCAAATCTGACCTTAGATGATTGGGTTTGTTGTGATAGATCATGAGTGAATTTACACATTTTAACCGCCAGGGCGAGGCCGTCATGGTGGACGTAAGCGCCAAGGCCGAGACCGCAAGGGAGGCTGTGGCTGAGGGCCGTATCTCCATGAGCCGGGAATGCTTTGAAAAGGTAAAGGAAGGGGAGATGGGAAAGGGCGACGTGCTGGGCGTGGCCCGGGTGGCCGGAATCATGGGAGCCAAGAAGACCTCCGAGCTGATTCCCCTCTGCCATCTTCTGAACCTGACCAAGGTGGAGATAAGCTTTGAGCTGGAGGAAGAGACCTCCTCCGTCCGGGCGGCCTGCACCGTCCGCACCACCGGAAAGACCGGCGTGGAAATGGAGGCACTGACCGGCGTTCAGGTGGCGCTCCTCACCATCTACGACATGTGCAAGGCCGTGGATAAAAGCATGGAAATGACCGACATCCATCTCTGCCGGAAAAGCGGCGGAAAAAGCGGCGATTTTGTGAGAAAGGCGGATTAACCCATGAAGGACCAATACGGACGGGACATCGACTATATGCGCGTCTCCATCACCGACCGCTGTAACTTACGCTGCCGCTACTGTATGCCGGAAGGCATCGAATGGCTTCCCATGGAGCAGATTCTGACCCTGGAGGAGATCACCGAGGTCTGTCGGCAGGCTGCTGCCTTAGGCATCCGCAAAATCAAAGTCACCGGGGGCGAGCCTCTGGTTCGGAAGGGCTGCATGGAGCTCATCGGGATGCTAAACGCATTGCCCGGTATCGAGCAGGTGACGCTGACTACCAACGGCGTACTGCTCCCGGAATACGCAGACGAGCTCTGCCGCCAGGGACTCCACGCCGTCAATATCAGTCTGGATACTCTGGATCCCGCGAAATACACTGCTATCACCGGTTTTGACCAGCTTCCGAGAGTCCTGGAGGGGATCCGCGCCATGGAAAGCCGCGGTATTCCCGTAAAAATCAATGCCGTGCTGCAGCGGGGCGTCAACGACATGGAATGCATCGCCCTGGCTGAGTTAGCCAAGGTTCACCCGGTGGACGTCCGTTTTATTGAGCTCATGCCCATCGGGCACGGCAAGGAGATGGAGCCTGTCTCCAACCCGGAGGTGCTGGAGCGCCTGAGAAGCCATTATGGAGCAGATCGCGTAACGCCGGATCTCCACACCCATGGCAACGGCCCGGCCCGCTATTACCACATCGACGGTTTTCAGGGCAGCATCGGCTTTATCAGCGCCATTCATGGAAAATTCTGTCAGAATTGTAACCGCATCCGCCTGACAGCCACCGGCGATCTCAAGCCCTGTCTCTGCTACAGCGACCGTATTTCCATAAAAAACGCCCTCCGGACCGGAAGTCCCGAGGACGTGAAAGAGCTGATCCGGCAGGCCATCGAACAGAAGCCTGTGGCTCATTGCTTTGAAAATGTACAAACGGTAACGGAACTGAAAGAAATGTCGAAGATCGGCGGGTAAGCCCTGTCCGTTCTTCGACATTTTTCTATTTCCGCAATTTTTCTATCTCAGCACCATCACATCCGCCGGATCCATATACACCCAGATATCCTTCTGCGGATTTTCTTTGCCTGCGCATTCTTTTTGCCAATACTCCTGCCAGAATTCCTTGGTGGTTTCCACCCGCAGGATGCCAAAATGGTTTTTCCGACTTTCCTCGGATTCCACCGCATTTACCGGTTTCATCATGATAACGGTAGAAAATACATCATCAATGACCTTCTCGATCTGACATCGGAAGGTATTCTCCGGCTTCGCCGCCGCTTCTGTGGCACTCACCGGATAAATAAAGTGGCTTCGAACGCCCACGTAGTTGACTTCTGAAGCATGCTCGCCGATGAAGGTCAGGGTTTCGCCCCAGTCCTGCACATAGATCTGGCCCGGCTTGCCTGACAGCGCCGCTTTCTTTACCTCCGCCCGGGCGAAGTTCTTGCAGCCTGAAAGCAGTGCTGCCGCTCTGGACTCCGGCGCTTCGAAGAGCTGCTTCACCGGAATCACCGGGCTGGAGGAGCCCCGCTCCATGACGCAGACCCTGTCACAGATCCGATAGACCTCGTCCCGGCTGTGGGACACAAACAGGGTCGGTCCGTCGAAATCCTTCAGAGTCTCCAGGAGCTCCTGTTCCAGGTTCCAGCGAAGATACCCGTCCAGTGCTGAAAAAGGCTCGTCCAGCATCAGCATCCGGGGGCTTGACAGAAAGATACGCGCCAGGGCCACACGCTGCTGCTGGCCTCCTGACAGCTCTGCGGGCTTATGCTTTTCAAGACCCACCAGCTCAAACTTCTCCAACATTTCCCGAATCTTCGCCTCGGCTGCCCTTTTGTCCCGTTTCTCTGCCATCAGACCTGCCATCAGATTTTGCCGCACCGTCATATTCGGAAACAATGCATAATTCTGAAACAGCAAGCCCACATGACGTTCCTGGGGCCGCAGATTAATTTTCTTCTTTGCGTCAAAAAGCACCTTACCGTCCAGCTCAATGTGACCTTCATCCGGTTTCACAATCCCCGCGATACACCGAAGCGTCATACTTTTTCCGCAGCCGGAGGCACCCAGAATACCTGTCACGCCTTCAGCCGTCTCAAACTGAGTCTCCAAGGTGAAATTTCCCAGCTTTTTTCTGATATCCACATACAATGACATCTTTTCTACCTCCCGGCCTTTCGTTTTGTGCCTGTGCGGGACGCCCGCTCGCTCTTCTCCAGCAGATTTACCGCCAGCAGAACCACTGCGGAAATGACCACATTGACCAGAACCCATTTGAAGGCAAGGGCGTCATTGTTCGTCCTCCACAGCTGATAGACCGTGGTGGAAATGGTTGCGGTCTTGCCAGGGGTATAGCCCGCCAC
>CAKROP010000136.1 GCA_934373375.1 uncultured Anaerosacchariphilus sp. | reverse complement strand
ATGCCGTAGCTCTTGTCCGCGCCGCCCCGGATGATTTTTCGCAGGAATACGATGTCGTCGCCCTTTTCCTTGACGGCGATGCAGTAGTTATTCACGCCCGCCAGGGAGCCCTCCAGCTCGGTCAGCTCATGGTAATGGGTGGCAAACAGGGTCTTGGCCCCGAGAATCTTCGGATTGCTGATGTATTCGATGACCGCCCAGGCAATGGCCAGGCCGTCGAAGGTGCTGGTTCCCCTTCCGATCTCGTCGAGAATCAGAAGGCTGTTGCCGGTGGCGTTCCGCAGAATATTCGCCACCTCTGTCATTTCCACCATAAAAGTACTCTGTCCGGAAGCCAGGTCGTCGGAGGCACCCACACGGGTAAAAATCCGATCTACGATGCCGATCTTCGCGCTGTCCGCCGGAACGAAGCTGCCGATCTGAGCCATCAGCACGATGAGGGCGGCCTGGCGCATGTAGGTGGATTTTCCGGCCATATTCGGGCCGGTGATGATGGAAATCCGCTTGGCGTTATTATCGAGATATGTATCGTTGGGAATGAACATGTCGTTATCGATCATCTGCTCCACCACCGGATGACGGCCGCCCTTGATGTCGATGATTCCCTTCTCGTTCATCTTCGGGCGCACAAAATGATTCCTCTCCGCCACGAAGGCCAGGGACGCGAATACATCCACCATGGCCACAGCCTTGGCAGTCTTCTGAATCCGCAGTACCTGGGAAGCAATGTTGTCCCGCAGCTCGCAGAACAGGCCGTATTCCAGGGCTGTCAGCTTCTCTTCGGCCCCCAGAATCGTATCCTCCAGCTCCTTCAGCTCCGGCGTAATATAGCGCTCCGCGTTGGTCAGGGTCTGTTTGCGCATCCAGGTCTCGGGAACCATATCCTTGTAGGAGTTGGTGACCTCCAGATAATAACCGAATACTTTATTGTACTTGATTTTCAGATTTTTGATACCGGTCTTGTCCCGCTCCTCGGCCTCCAGCTTTGCCAGCCAGCTCTTGCCCTCGGTCTTGGCCTTCCGGAAGCGATCCACATCCTCATGATAACCATCCTTGATGATGTCGCCGTCCCGGATGGAGATGGGCGGATCCTCCTGAATGGCCTTTTCGATCATGGCCTGGATATCCGTCAGCGTATCCAGATCCTCCCGCAGCTCACAGAGAAGCGGGGAGGAAAAATCTTCCAGTAATGTGTGAATATGGGGCAGCATTTCCAGAGATGTACGGAACGCAATCATATCTCTGGGATTAGCCGTCTTATAACTGATACGGCCAATCAGACGCTCCAGATCGTAGATGGGATTCAGGTATTCCCGCAGCTCTTCCCGACTGATTACATGCTGATTCAGCTCCTCGATAGCCGCATGGCGCTTCTCGATCTCCGCCCGATCAATGAGGGGCTGCTCTACCATGCCTCGAAGGGTTCTGGCCCCCATGGCGGTCTTTGTCTTATCCAGCACCCACAGAAGCGAGCCCCGCTTCAGCTTTTCCCGCAGGGTCTCTGTCAGCTCCAGATTTCTCCGGCTGGAGCTGTCAATGATCATGTATTTGCCGATGGTATAGGTCTGCAGGTGGGTCATATGGGTCAGAGGCTGCTTCTGAGTCTCATAAAGGTATTTCAACAGAGCGCCCGCTGCGATCATACCGCAGCTTAAATCTGTAAGGCCAAGTCCCGCAAGATTTGCGGTGCTGAAATGCTCCAGCAGGGTATTTTTACATAATTCGTCGTCAAAATACCATGACTCCAACGGGTAAAGGGCGATATTCAGACGGAACCTCAGATCCTCCAGGTCCACGCCGCTCATGGAAAATGCCTCGTTGCAGATGATCTCCGCAGGGGCAAATTTATTGATCTCATCCAATAGCTTCCGCTCTGAATCCACCTCGGTTACCAGATAATCACCGGTGGTGATGTCCGCTGTGGAAATCCCGTAACGATCGGACAGATAAACGATACACATCAGATAATTATTCTTCGTCTCGTCGGCGGTGCTAAGGTTCGTACCCGGCGTCACGATGCGCACCACATCCCGGGCCACCAGGCCCTTGGCTTCCTTCGGATCTTCCATCTGCTCGCAGATAGCCACCTTATAGCCTCTGGACACCAGCCGGTTTAAGTATCCCTCTACAGCATGATAAGGAACGCCACACATAGGTGCGCGTTCCTCCAATCCACAACTCTTTCCTGTTAATGTCAGTTCCAGTTCCCGGGACGCGATCTTCGCGTCGTCGAAAAACATTTCATAAAAATCGCCCAGACGATAGAATAGTATGCAGTCCTTGTATTGCTCCTTGGTCTTCAGGTACTGCTGCATCATGGGTGTCAGTTCCGCCATGAATTTTCCTCCTAGCTGTTGCTGGAAACGGTTCCTGTCTCCGCATCCACCTGTACCACAGCTCCGCTCTTCAGTATTTCCGTCGCGTTGGCCGCGTTCACAATAACCGGAATATCCAGGGTCAGGCCTACGATGGCCGCATGGGAATTGCTTCCGCCATGCTCCGCAATGACTGCCTGGGCGCTTTTGAGCTCCGGCAGCATCTCATTGGTAGTCTCCGGTACAACGACGATATCGCCGGCTACGAAATTTTTCTTCAATTCCTCTGCGTCCTTCGCCACACAGATCGGGCCGCAGACTTTCTTCTTGGTATAGCCCTTACCTTTGACCAGAATCTTACCCGCTACCTGTACCTTGATCAGGTTCGTGGTTCCGGTCACGCCAAGGGGTACGCCTGCGGTCAGAACCGTCAGATCACCTCTGGATACCAGACCGGCCTCCTCTGCGGCAGCCACCGCGCTGTTGAACAGAGCGTCCGCGTCGTCCTCCTTCGGGAGCAGCAGCGGCTGTACGCCCCAGTACAGGTTCAGCTGACGGCATACGTAATCATCCATACAGCAGCCGATGATCATGCAGCCCGGATGATGCTTGGCTACCATTCCCACAGTACGGCCGGACTTGGTGACCGTGATAATCGCCGACGCATGCAGGTCCACGGCTGTGGTGCAGGTCGCATGGGAAACGGCGTTGGTGATATCGGTCCGATCTTCGATGCTCCGGCGCTTGAAACGCTCGTCATAATCAATATCCGCCTCGGTACGCAGGGCAATTTTCACCATGGTCTTCAGGGCCTCTACCGGATACTGGCCGGAAGCAGTCTCGCCGGACAGCATAATGGCACTGGTACCCTGGTAAATGGCGTTGGCCACGTCAGAGGTCTCCGCACGGGTTGGGCGCGGATTCTTCATCATGGAATCCAGCATCTGGGTAGCAGTGATAATCGGCTTGCCTGTCTCAAAGGCCTTGCGGATCAGCTTCTTCTGGATACTCGGCACCTCTTCTAAGGGAATCTCCACGCCCATGTCGCCGCGGGCAATCATGACGCCGTCGGCCACGCGCAGGATCTCGTCCACATTTTTAATACCCTGATCATTTTCCACCTTGGCAATGATCTTGATGAAATTACAGTTGTTCTCTTCCAGGATCCGGCGGATCTCCAGAATATCGTCGGCAGTCCGGGTAAAGGAAGCAGCGATGTAATCAAAGCCCTCTTTCACCGCAAACAGAATATCGTCCTTATCCTTTTTGCTGATAAACGGCATCTTCAGCTCGACGCCCGGCACATTGATACCCTTCTTATTGGAAACGGTTCCGCCGTTCTCTACGCTGCAGATGATCTCTTTCTCGGTCACCTTTACAACCTTCAGGCCGATAAGGCCGTCGTCGATCAGGATGGAGTCGCCTTTCTGTACGTCTTTTACCAGGTTCTTGTAAGTGATGGAAACCTTGCCCTCATTGCCCATCACATCCTCGGTGGTCAGCACGAAGGTCTGTCCCTTCTTCAGCTCTACCTTTCCTTTTTCAAATTCGCCGGTTCGGATCTCCGGGCCCTTTGTATCCAGAAGCAGTGCAACAGGCAGCCCCAGCTCTTCCCGGACCTTCTTTACACGCTCCAGCTTTCCTCTCTGCTCCTCATGGGTTCCATGGGAGAAATTCAGTCTTGCTACATTCATGCCTGCCAGCATCAGTTCGCGAATCACTTCTTCGGATTCGGAGGCAGGTCCCAGAGTACAGATAATTTTCGTTTTTCTTAATTTCATAGTCATCTTCTTCTCACTCCTGTTTTCTTTTCTCTATCTTTTCCATTTTACCCGCCCATTATAACACCAGAAAAGAAGCGCCGTCAAGAAACGGCGCTGTAAAAGTTATCGAAAATTTATCTGTGTTTTTTTACCTTTATTTAACAAAATAGGCGTAATTGGAAATGGCGTTTGTATAGTCTCCCTCCGTTGTTCCATCCGGGTTCACAAGCCATTCCCCGTCCGCTCCCTTAAGCCGGGCCTGCGCCACATTGCCGCCGGAGCGAAGCGCCGCGTTTGGAACTTCAAACACAGCTTTCCCATCCTCAAGGGACGCCGTATAAAAGTTTGTGCCATTTACCTGCAGGGACACCGCCGTACCTTCCGGCACCTCTGTCTCCACTACAATCCGTACCTTTCCCCGTTCGGACGTCTGATCCACTTCCGATATCCAGGTCAGGCTGGAATTGGCATAATATCCGAAGGATTTCCGCAGGCTTTCCACAGATGCGAACTGCTCATCCATCCAGGACAGCCGTTCTTCCATAAAGCGCTTAAGCTCCGCAATTCCCTCGTCAAATTTCTGGCCCTCGAAGGTTCCCATGCAGCCGCCCCAGCGGGCGTCGTTGGCCTGGGCCGCCAGACGCAAACCATCCGCGTACTGATCGATGGTTCCGCCGTCCCGGATCAGCTCCTCCAGCACGCTCTCCCTTATCGCCTGATACTTTTCCCAAAGCAGCATCAGAAAATAAGGATCCCGGATCAGATAACGGTTCCATTGCACCGTCTGGTAGTAAGCCTCGTTGGCATAGTAGGCGCTGGTGGTGCACCACTCTTTTGTATACCAGGTGTTCAGTGTATACATACTGTTCCCCCAGCCCCAGTCGTAATCCCAGGCCGGTCCCAGGGACCAGAGGCCGTCCAGATCCTTATACAGATATACGCTGTTCTTCATGGCGTCCCAGTTCATGGTAAATTCGCAGAGCAGAAAATTCGTCAGAAGGGAATCCATATCTATCAGTTCCGAATAATGCTTTCCGTCATTTTCACTGTCCTGATATTCCCGTTCTTTATAGGAAACGCCTTCCCGCGCGAACTGATTCGCGTAATTGCAGTACCCTTCCTCCGCCACTTCATAGTGGATATCCGAATCGTGATAACAAAAATCGGAAGAATGAAGGGCGTATTCCAGCGTCTGGATCTGTCTGCCTATCTCCTCGCGCAGGGTTTTACTGGTCTCCCCGTTCTCCGGTTCTGCAAAATCAATGGGCTCATGGTAGGCCGTCGTAAGCGTACTGTGGCGGTTTCTGGAATCCAGTTCCAGAAGTACGCCGCCTGTGGGATCAGGAATTTTTTCTCCGTCCAGATAGTCTGTAATGGTAAATCGGGTGGGGTAATCCGTGTCGTTCGCCGTGTTCCAGTCCGCCAGACCGGCTGACTCAAACACGCCCGTATCAATCCAGGACATATCCCGCTCCAGCTCCTCCTGCAGGACGTTTCGGAAGCCCTCCCGATAAGCCGCCGCGTCCTGCCCCGCGATATTCAGCTCCTTCGCGATTTCCTTTGCGATCTGTTCCGCCAGCTCTCTCCAGTTGTAGATATCGATGCGGTTTTTCCCCACGCGAATCTGTTCACAGAGCTGATAGACTCCATAATATTCCCCATTGTAAATCAGGGTCACCTGCCGGGAATCCATGAAGTACTCCGCTCCCAGATCGGCAGACAGGCCATAGGCCAGCTGATCCCGCAGCAGCGTGGAATCAATGGCATTGGCCAAAAGTACCCAGTGGCGCTTTTCTCCCATTCCCAACAGTCCGCTTTTTTCATCCAGATGAAGCTTGAAGGGTCTCTTAGGCAGCTCTGCCGTACTGTTTCCCCGCAGGTGAATGGTTCCAGTTCCCTGGTAAAGCTCTTCCGGGGAATAACCCGGGCCTTCCAGACTCACTTCCACCGCTGTGTCTGTCTCCTTTTCCACCTCTTCATAAGCCGTATCACTGTTCAGGGACAGGACAGGAAGCACACTGAAATACCGGGAATCCTCATAGA
>CAKROP010000135.1 GCA_934373375.1 uncultured Anaerosacchariphilus sp. | reverse complement strand
GAGATTATGTCCTGGGTCTGGAGCCGTCCAATTCCAGCGTATACGGAAAGCTTCATCATATTGAAAATAATACCGTACATTATCTGGAACCCTTTGAGAAGGAGACCAACGTTCTTAAGTTCTCCGTCATCGAGGGAAAAGATAAGATAGATGCAGCAATAGAGAAAATCAATGCGATAAAAGCATAGAAGGAGTCAGAATTATGAAGAGATCAGAAATCAATGCAGTCATCAAAAAATTTGAGGCATTACTGGCAGAGTACAAATTCGCGCTTCCGCCGTACTTAAGCTTCACTCCGGAGGAGTGGGCAGAGAAGGGTCATGAGTATGATGAGATTCGTGACAATGCTCTGGGCTGGGACGTAACAGACTACGGCGAGGGTCATTTCGATACCCTGGGTCTGGCGCTGATTACCATCCGTAACGGTAATGTGCATAACCCGAAATATAAAAAGCCCTATGCAGAGAAAATCATGATGTGTGATTCCGGTCAGGTTTCTCCGATGCATTTCCACTGGAATAAGATGGAAGACATCATCAACCGCGGCGGAAACGATATTATCTTTACATTCTATAACGCAGATCCGGAGACAGGAGATTTCCTGGATACCGACGTTATGATTTGCCAGGACGGCAGACAGTACACCATGCCGGCAGGAAGCAAGGTAACCCTTCACCCGGGCGAAAGCATGACACTGTATCCGTACCTGTATCATGAGTTCATCATTCCGGAAGGCGGCCCGTCCCTGATTGGAGAGGTTTCCGCAACCAATGATGACAACACAGACAACCGCTTCAAGAATCCGCTGGGAAGATATCCGTCCATCGAGGAGGATGAAGCACCGTACAGACTGCTCTGTACAGAGTATCCGGCGGCAAAATAAGACAGACCGGAATAAAAGGGAGAAAGTGTATACTTCCAGAGCGGGAAGTATTTAAATACACTCTAAAAAATCTTTTCAAAATTAGGAGGATGAAAAAGATGAAGAAAAAAGTTTTAGCAGCTCTGATGGCAACAATGATGGTTGCATCTCTGGCAGCATGCGGTTCCAAGCCGGCTGAGAGCACAGACACAGCAGCAGACACAAAGACAGAGGAGACCGCAGAGACTCCGGCAGCTGATGCTGACGCAGCAGGCGAGACAAAGGATCTGAAAGACCTGAAGCTGGCATTCATCGTTGGTACAGAGAACGATGCTTTCTATCAGAGCGTTGAGGAAGGTATCAAGTCTCAGTGTGAGAAGCTCGGTATCCCGGCTCCGACACTTGGCGACCAGGAGCTTGACGGAAATAAGTGCTCCGACCTGATCAACAACTACGTAGGCGCAGGCTATGACGCAGTTGCACTTTCCGCAAACGACCCCGCAGGAACCATGCCGGCTATCCAGGCAGCTAACAAAGAGGGCGTTAAGATCTTCACATTTGACTGTACACTGGATGACCAGTATCTGGATCAGTACCTTGCATTCGTAGGCTCCAACAACAAGGCTGGTGGTGTTACTGCTGGTGAGTACGTTGCTGAGCATGCTCCGGAAGGATCCATCGTTGGATGTATCACATACGCTTCCGCACAGTCCACTCAGGACCGTCAGGCTGGTTTCGAGGAGACCATCCAGGCTGCTATCGACGGCGGCAAGGATCTGACTCTGATCGAGTCTCAGGATGCTGATAACGACCAGGCAAAGGCTGCTGATATCATGCAGAACCTGATCACAAAGTACGGCGATGACCTTTCCTACATCTTCGTAGTAGGTGACCCGACCGGTTACGGCGCACTGTCCTCTATCCAGGCAGCAGGCGCAAGCACCAAGATCGTTGGTTTCGATGCAGGTGAGACAGCTTGCCAGTACATCGCTGACCCGGTTGTTGGTAAGATTTGGGAAGCAGAAGTTGCACAGGATCCGGTTGGTATCGGCGCTGGTATCGTAGATAAGATCGCTGAGTACTTCACAACTGGCGCAATCGCAGGAGATCAGAAGGACCTGATCGAGTGTAAGCTTGTAACTGCTGAGAACGTTGCAGACTACCTGAAGTAATTTCTATAGGAAATCAGACTAAGTAAGTATTGGTCTAAAGTGCCCAGGCCATTGGTTCTGGGCACTTTTTAATAAAGAGGGAAATGGAGGACAGATATGGAACCGCTCTTACAGGTAAAAAATATTGCCAAAGAATTTCCGGGCGTAAAAGCGTTGGAGGATATCAGCATTGATTTTTATCCGGGTGAATGCCATGCTCTGGTCGGTGAAAACGGCGCCGGAAAATCTACACTGATTAAAATTATTGCTTCAATTTATAAGCCCACAAGGGGCGAAGTCATTCTGGACGGAAAAGTATGTAACTTTAAAACTCCGAAGGATGCTTTGGATGCAGGTATCGCAGTTATTGAGCAGGAGACAGCAATTGCTCCCCATCTGACCGTAGCTGAGAACATGTATCTGGGATGTGAGCCGAAACAGAAAAACGGCTTACTGGATCGTAAAAAAATGGAGGCCGATGCGCAGGCCGTTCTGGACGAAATGGGTCTGGAAGTAGATGCGCATACTCTTTGTTCCAAACTGACCGCTGCGCAGCTGCAGATGGTTGAGATTGCAAAGGTTATTTCCAAACACGCAAAGGTAGTAGTCCTTGACGAGCCGACTTCCTCACTTTCTGAGAAAGAGATTGATTCTCTTTTTGAGCAGGTCCGGAAGATGAAAGCTGCCAATACCACAATGATTTATGTAACACACCGTATGGCAGAGCTGCCTATCATCTGCGAGAGATGTTCTATCTTCCGCGATGGTCTGAAGGTGGCAGAGTATAAAGTAAATGAGGTAAGCGAGCAGACCATCGTCAACAGTATGGTTGGCCGTGAGCTGGGCGCTTATGTGAAACCGGAACATACCGCGAAGGAAGAGATGCTTCGCGTTGAAAACCTTACTCAGAAGGGTGTATTTGAAAATGTAAGCTTCCATGCCAATGCCGGCGAGATTGTAGCGTTCTCCGGTCTGGTTGGAGCAGGACGTACCGAGGTTATGGAGGCGATCTTCGGAGCTACCAAGATTACTTCCGGTAAGGTATTTCTGTATGGAGAAGAAGTACATATTAAGAACCCGGCGGATGCAATTCGTCGAAAAGTCGGACTTGCTACTGAGGACCGTCGCCGTACCGGACTTCTTCTGAAAAAATCAATTGAAGAAAATGTTGCGCTGCCGAACCTGCCGTTCCACGCAAAGAATGGTTTTGTCAATGTTCCCTGGGAGGTATCCACCAGTGAGGAGTACATGGACAAGCTGAAGATTAAAGCGCCGAGTATCAAGGCGCTGTGCGGAAATCTGTCAGGCGGTAATCAGCAGAAGGTTATCCTTTCTAAATGGCTGGCAGCCGGTGTAAAGCTTCTGATTCTGGACGAGCCTACCAAGGGTATCGACGTAAATGCGAGAGCAGAGTTTTATGCATTGATGAACCAGTTTGTTGAAAACGGCGGATGTATTATCATGATTTCCTCTGATATGCCGGAGGTTATCAAGGTTGCCGACCGTGCTTACGTTATGTCAGAGGGACGTCTGACAGGTGAGCTGAGCCGTGAGGAGATTACAGAGCTGAATCTGATTTCTCTTGCAAATCCGGTTACCGATGGTTCAGACAAGCAGTAATACCGAAAAAAATTGGAAGGCTTATAGATATTCAAAGCTTATAGATAAGAGAGGAAAATAAAATGAAAGAAAAAAATATTAAACAGTTAATTACTGATAATATTGTAATTGTCGTACTGATTCTTCTGGTTGTCGGTTTTTCCATCGGTAACTCGACCTTCCTGAAGACAGCAAACGTAATCAACCTGTTCGGACAGATGTGTCTGAACGCAATTCTGGCAACTGGTCTGACTTATGTAATCATCCTGGGCGGTATCGATATCAGCGTTGGTTCCTCCATGGCGATTACCGGTATCCTGGCAGCACAGGTTGTACTGGCACTGAACATTCAGTCTACACCGCTGATTATGGCAGTTCAGATTCTGGTTGGTCTGGCAGGCGGAGCCCTGATTGGTCTGTTTATCGGCTGGCTGGTAGCTTACAGAGGACTGGTTCCCATGATTTGTACCCTGGCTCTGATGCAGGCCTTCCGTGGACTGGCTTACATCATTTCCGGCGGCGGTCCGGTTTACGGTCTGCCCAATGGCTTCTCTGTACTGGGTGCAGGACGTCTGATTGAGACAGAGAGCTTTAAGACAGGTATTATTCCGGTCATCGTACTGTTTACCATCGTAGTTGTTTTCATTTTCCACATTATTCTGACCAAGACCGTATTCGGACGTCACGTATTCGCAGTTGGTTCCAATGCCTCTGTAGCTCATATGTGTGGTATCAATACAAAGATGGTAACACTGAAGTGCCATATGATCTGTGGTATTACAGCAGGTCTGGCAGGTATCGTAGCAGCTTCCAAGGTAAACAACGGACATCCGGCAACCGGTGACGGATATGAGATGTTCGCTATTGCCGCAACCGTTCTGGGCGGAACTTCCCTGGCCGGCGGTTCCGGATCTGTAGCAAGAGCTATGTTTGGATGCGCTATCATCGCGGTTATCAACAATGGTATGACTCTGATGGAGATTTCCGCATACTGGCAGAAGGTCGTAATCGGAGCAATCATCATCCTGGCAGTTATGCTTGATATGGCACAGAAGGGCAAAGAAGAGTAAGTATGAAGTACTATTTGATTATTGATATCGGCGGAACGAAAACGACCTCGGTAGTGTTCAATGATCAGGGGGAGCCGATTACTGAATTTAAGGTAAAAAAGTCCAGAACCTATGAGGGTGAGGACGCTGTATTCCAGAATACCATTGAGCTTGCTTATGAGGTTCTGGAGGCAGCCGGAAAGACAAAAGAGGATCTGGCGGGCGTTGGCGTTGCGGCGCCCGGTCCGCTGGATTACCGTACCGGTCTGATCATTGATGTACCGATGATGGGCTGGAAGAATTTTCCACTCGGAGATCGCCTGAGAGAAGAATTCGGCGTTCCTGTTTATGTGGAAAATGACGGAAATCTGGGTGCTCTGGCAGAGGCAAATGTAGGTGTGGCCAAGGGTGAGCAGGTAGTTCTGTATCAGACCATCAGCACCGGCTGCGGCGGCGGTATTGCCATCGGAGGAGAGATTTATCACGGACGCTCTGGATTTGCCGGAGAGTTCGGACACATGACGATCAATTTCGCGGGTCCCAGATGCGGCTGCGGCGGAAGCGGATGCTTTGAGCTGTATGCCTCCGGAACTGCGGTAAATCAGCGCATGAAACGGGATATCCGTTCCGGAATTAAGTCCGCTGCCTTTGAAAGCATTGATTATGATCCGGAAAAGGTAAACGGAAAAATCCTGAGCGACGCAGCGGCAGAGGGGGATGCCTATGCCATTGACATGCTGCGGCAGGAGGGATACTATATTGGTGTGGGACTGTCCAATCTGATTAACCTGCTTGACCCGGATGTGATTGTTCTGGCAGGCGGAATGGCAAAGGCAGATAAGTATTTCCGTTACAGCATGATGAATGAGATACGCAGACATGCCTGCTTCCCCTTTGACGAGGACAGAATCCGTGTTTCCGAGCTGAATGACAAGGTTGTAGCTTACGGCGCGTATGTCATGGTGAAAAAAGCCATCGACGGAAGCCTGTAAGGTCAAATTTAAGAAAAGAGGAGAAATATTATGCCGTTACTTACAATGAAACAGATTATGGCTGACTCTGTTAAGCTTGCTACTACAGACGTTGACCCGAAGGAAAGATATGCAGTAGGAGCATTTAATTTCAGCACCATTCCGGAGATGGTTGGTATCGTAGAGGGTGCCCGTGAAAAGAATGCGCCGGTTATCCTGATGGCTTCCCTGGGCGCAATCAAATACATCGGCTCCCTGGAGCTGATTGCAGAGACTGCAAAGGGTATCGCAAAGACTTATCCGGAGGTTCCCTTCTGTCTGCATCTGGACCATGCGACAGACATGGAGCAGATTAAGCAGGCTGTCGTGGCAGGCTTCACCAATGTTATGATTGATGCTTCCAAGGAAGACTTCGAGACCAACATTGCAAGATCCAAGGAAATCGCGGATTTCGCCCATAATCACAGTCCGTATGGTATTAACGGCTGCTCCGTAGAGGCAGAGC
>CAKROP010000134.1 GCA_934373375.1 uncultured Anaerosacchariphilus sp. | reverse complement strand
GAATCAAGCACTCCAATGACCGGATACTCCTCATAATCATCTGGCTCTTTTACTTCAATCCCTGAATCCGCGACCACATCATCTGCTACAGCATAGACAGGCTGGGTAATTTCTGCAGAGTATAATCCTTCAAATTGCCGCAGTTCTCCTAACATATCTGCAGAATCAATCGTTACACGATAAATTATCATATCTGATGTAAAACGAACCTTTGCTTTTACTTCGATGTTTCTCTCACGACAATACTGTTCAAACATGATTCTGACAAGGTTATTTCTGTCAAAATCATTATAATCTATTAACCGAATACGATATGAATGATTCTCTTTTTCAAAAGGCGCAACATAGGACTGATACGGTTCTATTTCCGAAATTGAAGATATTACCGTAGCATTTTCTTCGCCGCAAAGCTGTTGTTCCATAGAATCGAGTACACTTCTGCTTTCTACAAGGGACAAAATTCGGTCTTTTCCATCCATTCCAATTACATTATCGTTTCCATCTGCTTCCAAAACATTTGTAACTCTGCCCCTGTGCGATTTTGCAAGCGCATCACCATGCATTGTTGTTGCAATTAACATTGGAAATACAGACTGCTTTTGCTCATGGATTTCAAGTCTTCCTTTTATTTCACTAATTTCTTTCCGTAAATGAGCAGAATGTGCAGACAAAGTCTCCCCATGCAGCACCCATGAAGGTTCCTTGCTATCGCCGCCTCCTTCGGTGCTTCGCTCATCATAATTTTTTCGTTTTTCGAAAATTTTTATTGGCAGAAATTTTTTATTGGACAATCAGTTCACCTCCGCTTGCATAAGAATCAACTTTTCTTCTGGATAGCCCAAAATATTCTTCGACAGCTTTTTTCGTCACTCCCGCATTCACCATATAACGTACAATGTCTTTTTCAGAATAGGCTCCATGATTTTTAAACTCAAATATCTCGGCAATCAGATCGCAATATCCCAATTGCGTTCTATTTTCCAGCAGTAGTTTTTTGGACTTATTGTTCATAATATTCTTTATATCCGAATAGGATAGTCCCTCAAAACATGCCTCTATTTTTTTCCACTGCGTCGGCTTAATACATGATGTGTCCACAAACTCGGGCCAGCGTTCCATCATTCTATGAATTTCAGGCAGTCCCGGTCTTGGCATTTCTATCACCGTCTGAAACCTTCTCCAAATGGCTCGATCTAACAATTCATCGTGATTTGTCGCAGCAATCAATATTCCATTTTGACAGTACTCGTCCATATTTTGCAGAAGACTGTTTACCACCCGTTTAAGTTCCCCCAGCTCATGTTGATCATCTCTTGCTTTTGCTATGGCATCAAATTCATCCAAAAATAATACGCATGGTTGTTTTTTTGCATACTCAAATATCTTATGTATATTTTTTGACGTACTTCCAAGCAGGGAGGAAATCAATGTATCTAAACGCGCGACCACCAATGGTAATCCCATCTGGGATGCAATATATTTTGCTGCAGACGTTTTTCCGCATCCCGGATATCCGTACAATAGAAGTGACATGTTGAACTCCAGACCCGCCGCTTCCATTTTGGTTTTATTTCTAATTGTCAGCATAAAATCATTTAGTTTCGCTTCCACAGCAGGCGCTAAAATCAATTCCGTCTTCTCAGGTGCATAATCAACATCCACTATACTCAATCTGCTTTCCTGATCCATCGGAGGAGGGACTAAAGAATCTGTAACAGCCCTGCCCTTACTTTTTCTTTCCAGAATAGCAGAAATTCGCAGACTACCCCTTGTTTCCCCATCTGCTTCTAGCTTCTGTGCCAATACTTCGGCAAAACTTGCTACTTTTTCTTTGTCACGCTCTAATCCAGCTTCAATAATCTTACTTATCTCAGAATAATACATTTTATCAATTCTCCTTGGTAATGTACATTTTACCATAGAGGTTTCCATTTTTCAATGTATATGATCACTTTTTATAAATATTGAGCATTTTTTATTTTCAGTAAGCAGTTTCTTTACTTTTTGTTCAATATATCGTCTTCACATTTCGCACTCTTCATCCCCTCCACCCAATTACACAAAATTACAACCTTCTCTAAATTTACATGGATATATGTACGCCACCCTTCCGTCCTCCCAGAACATTCTTTCCCTTCAAATCTGCCCACTCAAAGTCTGCCATTGCCTCTCTCGCCACCAGGAAGTTTCCGGCGCGCTGAGTGAGCTGGGCGAAGTTGACGATGTAGTCGTCGGGATTCTGGCTGTATACATAGATGGATGACTCTGAGCCCATGAAGCCGATGTCGGCTTCACCGGAAAGGACGGCGGTCATGGTTTTGTCGGCTCCAAAGCCGGTAACCAGCTCGAGGTCGATGCCCTCTTCAGCGAAGTAGCCGTTTTCGATGGCCACGTACTGAGGTGCGTAGAAAATGGAATGGGCTACTTCGTTTAACGTAACCTTTGTCAGATCATCGGTTGCGGCGCTGCCCGAATTGCCGCAGCCTGCGGCGGCCAGACTGCCAGTCAGAAGTATGCCTGCCAGGGATGCGGTCAGCAGGGTGGAATGTTGCTTTTTCATAATGGGGATCCTCCTTTTTTCGAATACTATATACTATACCCTGAATAAAAAAACGTGCATTCCTCTCCCCACACATCTTGCGTTCTCCCCAATTTTAAATTATACTGAAATCAGCCCGTCACAATAGAATGCAGCAACGCGGAGCGCGTACCGGCTTCTGGAAGAGCTGCATTTTCCAACGGAACTGATTTTAAATAACGCTCTCCGGAAGCTGAAGGCCTTTCTGACGCAGCATGGCTGGGAACAACAAATTATTCTAACCGAGGTGAATATTTATGTTTGGTTTCATTTTTGAAATTATTATATTTATTGTGATTTTCCGCGCTATTCTGGATTCTAAGAAAAACAGACAGCGAAAACAACAGACTTCCCAGGGAGCCACACCTCCCCCGTTAGGAAACAGACCCGCGACGCCGTCTTATAAGCCGCCAGTGCCGAACAAGCCGGCTGCAAAGAAACAGAAAACCGGCTGGACGCCCCGGCCCGAAAAAACGAAAACTGCTGTCCCCAACCGGCCGAATCGTGAGAAAGAGGCTTCTCCTGCTGAGGCTTCCGCCCGCACCTTTATCGAGCCCACCAAGCGTTACCGCGCGCCGCACAACGCAGGCGAGCGCTATGAGGAGTGGATGCCGGTTCCCGAAGGCAAGCGGGTCTGCCGCTGTGGCTACTGCGCAGCTGATAACCTGATTCCCAAGGGCGCGGATCCCGGAAATTATACCTGCTATTTCTGCCGGGAAGAATTATAAATGAGTTGTATGAGGACGCTTTTTCAGCGTCCTTTTTTCTTACTGATATTCCACTTCCACCAGAAACAAGCCCTGCGCCGGAGCCATGACGCCGGCCTGTTCACGGTTCAGCGACGCCAGAATCGTTTTCATATTCTCCGGCGTTTTCTCATGAAGTCCCACTTCCACCAGCGTTCCGGTGAGAATTCTGACCATATGGTAGAGAAACCCATTTCCGGTAAAGGAAAGTGTTATGGCAGAGCCATCCTGGTCGATGTCAATGGACTCGATGGTGCGAACCGTGGATTTTTTGCCCCGTTTGATGGAGCTGAAAGCCCGAAAATCATGGGTTCCGGTAAGCTCCGCAGCAGCGCGGCGCATGGCAGGCACGTCCAGCGGCTGTTCGATGGACCAGGTATAACGCCGCTCGAAGACATTGTGAACGGAACTGTTCCAGATATGATAGCTGTAGGTCTTCCGTACAGCGTTCAGGCGACTGTGGAAGCGCCCATCCATCTCTTCCGCAGAAATAACTGCAATGTCCTCAGGCAGATAATGATTCAGCTTTTCCAGAATTTCTTCACAGGACATACAGGAACGTGTCTTAAAATTCGCCACCTGACCCAGAGCGTGAACGCCTGCGTCGGTGCGGCCCGAGCCGGCCAGTTCTGTCTCTTCCTCCAGCAGGCGCCTCAGTACGGCTGTCAGCTTGCCCTGAATGGTATTTTCTTCGTGTTCCTGACTCTGCCAGCCGCTGTAGCGGGTGCCGTCATATTGAATAACGATTTTTATGTTTCTCATAAACTGCGCGTTTCCTTTCTGTATAAGCTCAGACTTTTCCGGCTTTCATTTCTTTCCGAATCCAGGCTTCAGACTCCGTAAGCCTTCGATCCAGCTCTTCCACATATTTTCTTCCCACGGCCTCCTTCATAAACGCATACTCATCCATCAGCCCCTGTCCATGGGACACCAGATACGCGCCGGAGTCGCTGCCCAGGCCAATCCGCGCGCCGCGCGTGAAGGCAAACTGTACTGCCTCCTGCTGCCGCGCAAGAATCGCCTTCACCTGCCCGTCCGGGAATCGTCCACAGCCGATGAGATTGCCGATGGGAGCGAAGGTGGGCACCCAGATAGTCTCACTTTCCGCCAACTGACAGAGGGTTTCTTCTTCCATATAATTGCCATGCTCCAGGGTGTCTACCCCCGCGTTCAGAGCCGCATGAGCCACCGCGTCTCCATTTCCATGGGCCATGACCCGAAGCCCGGCGTCGTGAGCTGTTCCGATCAGATACGCAATTTCATCGGCTTCCAGCCCTTCCTCTGTCAGCTTTCCAAAGGTGTCAAACTCCATAATCCCGCTGATCATGATCTTGATAAAATCTGCGCCACGCAGCTTCGCCGTTTTCACCAGATCCCGGTAGCCCTGGTGATCATCGTAAGGCAAACCGACGATACCGCCGTAATGTCCCCTTTTATGAATAGCGAAAATGGGCGACCGATAATCGATGCCATATTCCCCTGCCAGCTCTCTGGCCCGCTCCGATACACCGTAAGCATCGCCGCCGTCCCGCACAAAGGTGATCCCCGCCTGCTGCCAGGCCTCCAGATGCTCCCGAATGGCTCCCTCGTCCGGCTTCTCCTTATGTATCGCCACCGCCGCCTTATAATTTTTCCCATCCATGATCACATGGGCATGACACTCTCCAAACATCAAAAATCCGCCTCCGTTTTCTGATTTACCCTGTAGGATTTCTACTCTGTCAAGTGTACTCAAATGCCCGAAAAAAGTCAATCTTTCGCCCCGTTTTTGATTGACACCGATTGCCGTTTGTGATACTCTAAACCCAGCCGCAATCATGCGGTAAATAATCCATTTTTTAATTTTTTGGAGGTATCACAATGAACAAGGGTACAGTTAAGTGGTTCAACAATCAGAAGGGTTACGGTTTCATCTCTGACGAGCAGGGAAATGATATTTTCGTACACTTCTCCGGTATCAATTCTGATGGCTTCAAGTCTCTCGAGGAAGGTCAGGCTGTAGAGTTTGACGTTGTTGACGGAGCAAAGGGACCGCAGGCTACCAACGTAACCAAGTTATAATCAGCCGTAAATCATGTGCCTTTTTCTAATATACAGACTGAACAGTTTCTGACTAGAAAGAAAGCATCGTAATTAAAAGCAGATTAGAAAAAAGGGGACGCCGCTTCTGTGATAACTCACGAAGCAGCTCCCCTTTTTTCTTTGCAGAACCCAATATAAATTTTCGCGATTATTTCAATAATTCCTTCAAAATCTCATTGATCTTCCCCGGGTTTGCCTTTCCCTTCATCTCTTTCATAGTCTGACCCACCAGGAAGCCCAGCGCCTTCTCCTTGCCGCCCTTATAATCGGCCACGGACTGGGGATTTGCAGCCACGATACGCTCGATGGTCTCCTTTAGAGCCCCCTCGTCATTGACGGTCTTCAGTCCTTTTTCCTCCACATATTTTTCAGGATCTACATCCTCGTGGAAGATATGCTCAAAGACCTCTTTGGCTACACTGCTGTTGATGGTTCCGGCATCCGCAAGCTCGATAAGCTTCGCCAGATGCTCCGGGGAAAACTTCATATCCTCAGGCTCCTGTCCGGCCTCTTTTAAGAGACGCATAGTCTCCACCATCAGCCAGTTGGACACCTTCTTGGGCTTCTTGCAGATGGCTGTGGCCGCCTCGAACATGTCTGCCATCTGCTTGGAACCTGTCAGAATCCGCGCGTCATAATCGGGAATCTCAAACTCCTCCTTATAGCGCTTCAGTTTCTCGGTACGAAGCTCCGGCTGACGGGCCCTGATTTCCTCCAGCCACTCCTCGCTGATGTCGATGGGCACCAGGTCAGGCTCCGGAAAATAGCGGTAATCCTGGGCGTCCTCCTTGGA
>CAKROP010000133.1 GCA_934373375.1 uncultured Anaerosacchariphilus sp. | reverse complement strand
GTTCCGGTGCCATACGCCCGTGGCGTTGTAGATGGCATGGGCCAGGGCCGGAGCTGGGGTATTAATGACAATCTCGCCGATGGATTTGACGCCGAAGGGACCCGTGGGCTCAAAGCTTGGCTTAAATTCCACCCGCAGATGGCCTATATCCTGACGGGTCGGGATCTTATACTGCATCAGGGAGCTGTTGATCAGCTGGCCCCTGGGCGTATACTGGATATTCTCGTACAGGGCCATGCCGATGCCCTGACCTAATCCCCCTTCCACCTGGACGGTCGCCAGGTTCGGGTTTACGACGGTCCCGCAGTCCACCACTGCCGCGTAGTCCAGAATCTCCACATGACCGGTCTCCCTGTCCAGCTCGATTTCCACCGCGCCCGCCATATAAGGAGGCGGAGAAACCGGGGAGCTGTGGCTGGCAGTCACCTGCAATGCGATCTCGTTGCAGACCTGGGCAATAAAGCCGATGTCCTCGCTGGTGACGGAATTTCCTGTCTTCACATCGGTGGCCTTTCGTCCATCGAAGTCCACATCCTCCGGATCGCATTCCAGCATACCGGCTGCTACCTGACAGATGCGCTGTTCCAGCTCGGTGGCCGCTTTTACGACCGCCTGGCCGGTGATGTAAGTGGTACTGGACGCATAGGATCCGGAATCATAGGGAGAGCTGTCTGTGTCCGCGCCGGAGACGAAGATCTCGTCGGTGGTCACATGAAGACATTCCGCCGCCATCTGGGCCAGAATGGTGTCGCAGCCGGTTCCCATATCCGCCGCCGCGATGGCCAGCTTATAGGTACCGTCCTCGTTGAGCATGATCGTCGCGGATCCCACGTCCACGTTGGAGATACAGGAGCCCTGCATGGCCATGCCCACGCCTACGGCGCGTACCTTGCCATTTCCCATATCCCGGGCAGGGTATTTTTCCTTCCAGCCAATCATTTCGCAGGCCCGGACCAGACACTCGTCCAGACGGCAGCTCTCTGCCACCTCGCCGAAATAAGCCGGCATAAGCATCTTTTCCCGTACCACATTTTTCAGACGGAGCTCCACCGGATCCATCTGAAGAACCGTCGCCAGCTCATTTACGATGGATTCCAGGGCAAAGATTCCCTGGGTGGCTCCGTAGCCCCGGTATGCGCCTGTGGCAAGCTGATTCGTGTAGACTACGTCAAATACGTGACGGAAAGCCTCCAGGTTGCCTGTGTACAGCGGAATAGCCTTGTGCCCCGTCAGCCCCGCCGTGGTGGGACCGTGGTCACCGTACGCGCCCGTATTGGACAGGTTGTAAAGGTCGATGGCACGGATGGTTCCATCCTTATCAGCGCCCAGACGCACGGTCACGTCCATCTCATGACGGGGGGAACCGGCAATCTGGCTTTCTTTTC
This sequence comes from uncultured Anaerosacchariphilus sp., assembly GCA_934373375.1. GTDB lineage: Bacteria > Bacillota > Clostridia > Lachnospirales > Lachnospiraceae > Laedolimicola. The sequence goes on along the minus strand of CAKROP010000133.1, from coordinate 4,823 downwards.
TGGTGTAAATGATTTTCGACGGCTTCTTCAGCATCCAGGTGACAAAGGCCGGATAAATCTCCGCCACTACCGTCTGCTTGGCTCCGAAGCCGCCGCCAATCCGGGGCTTCATGGCCCGCACCTTCGCCTTGGGAATCCCGAGGGCCGTGGAAATGATTCTTCGCACATGGAACACGATCTGGGTGGAACTGACCACCACCAGTCTCCCGTAGGTGTCAATATAGCAGTACGTCCGGAAGGTCTCCATCATGGCCTGATTGACCGCCGGTACATGGTAGGTATGCTCCAGGGTGATGTCGCAGTCCGCGAGAACCGCATCCACATCCCCGTCGCCGTCCTCCATATGGGAGCAGAGATTCCGCTTATTGTCCGCACCCACCGGGAACTTGGACTCCCAGTTGTCCTCCGGGTGAACCAGCACCTCATTGTCAATGGCATTGTGATAATCCAGCACTGCCGGAAGCACCTGATATTTTACGCGAATCACACGCAGAGCCTTGTCCACGCAGGCCTCGTCCGCGCCCACCACGATGGCCACCGGATCGCCCACGAAACGCACATGCTGATCGAGAATCAGATGATCGTAGGGGCTCCACTCCGGGTAGGTCTGTCCCGCTGTAGCAAACCGGATCTGCGGCACATCCTTCCAGGTATACACCGCCTCGATGCCCGGCACCTTCAGGGCCGCCGCATAGTTTACATCCTCCACGATGGCATTGGCGTGGGGGCTTCGGAGCAGCTTAATTACCAGACAGTCCTTCGGGGCAAGGTCGTCCACATAGACCGGCTGGCCGGTCACAAGCGCCATAGCGTCTTTTTTGCGTTCCCGCTTTCCTACTTCCCGCATACGGCACCTCCGTTCTTCTTATACTCGATGAAAGCATGCATGCCCCGCAGCTGTCCCTCATAACCGGAGCAGCGGCAGAGATTACCCGCCAGATACTGCCTGATTTCCTCGTCGGTGGGTTCCGGATTCTCCCGGAACAGGGCGATGGCATTCATAATCATACCCGGGTTGCAGAAGCCGCACTGTTCCGCGCCCTGATCGGCGATAAAGGTGCCGAATTCCTCTGCTTCCTTCTGCAGTCCCTCCAGGGTCTCCACCCTGTGACCGTCCGCCCTTGCCGCCAGCACTGCGCAGGACAGCACCGGCGTACCGTCCAGAAATACGGTGCAGAGGCCGCAGTTGGTGGTCTCGCAGCCGCATTTTACGCTGTAGCAGCCGTGATCCCGCACAAAGTTAAAGAGTGTCTTATCAGCCGGTACATCATCCACTACTTTTTTCCCATTTAATGTCATTGTCACGATCATGTCAGCCTCACTCCTTTCCCTGCACTGCCCCGAAGGCACGGCGCAGCAGCACGCCTGCCAGATGTCTTCGGAAGGTCTCCGACGCGCGCATGTTACTCTGAAAACAGGTCTCCTCCTGAAGCCGCGCCGCCGTCTCCTCATCCATCGTTTCTATTTCATACATTTTCGCAATGCCCGGTCTTGCCCCGATGACAGCCTTTTTCACGCCGCCGCAGTCGGATACCGCCACCGTCAGCACCGGGAAATCGGTCCGTGTATTACGGTGGGACAGGTAAACGAAATGGCCTGCCTGCTTTTTCACGATGACGCGCACGAGAATATCATTGTCGCGCTTCATTTTTACAAATTCTGACATTGGGACAACACCGCCCTTGTAGAGCTCCACATAGGAATCCAACGCCAGAAAAGCCGTCATCACATCAGAGAAGCCGAAGCGTCCGAAGATGCTGCCGCCTACTGTAGCCAGGTTCCGGAACTGGGTGCCCACGATATCGCAGACCGCGTCGTGGAGCAGTCCCTCGCACAGGGCGTTCAGTCCCTCATGCAATTCGATTTGCCGCAGAGTCACCATAGCTCCGATGGAAAACGCGTCTTCCGTCTCTTCGATGGTATCTAATCCTAAGCCGGACAGGTCGATGGCCTTTTGGACATTCCGGCTGCCCATGCGGAGCCAGAGCATACCGCCCAGGATTTTGCTGGTGCGCTTCTGATTTAATTCCCAGGCTTCCTCCAGACTCTCCACCTTTACATACTCTCTTATTTTTATCATACTACTCCTCCTTCGGGAGAACGATATTCAGAACAATCGCCACCAGGGCAGCCGGTACGATACCGGAACCGCCGAAGATGAGCTGGACGCTCTGGGGCAGGCCTGCCAGTACGCCGCTGTTGGCGCCAAGGCCATAGCCGAGACCTAATGCAACGGATACAATCGTGGTATTGCGGACGGTCATTTTCTCTTTGGTAATCAGACCGATACCGCTGACTACGATGGAAGAGAACATCATAACAGCCGCACCGCCCAGCACACTCTGGGGCATAATGGAAATCAGTGCGGACAGCTTCGGGAACAGGCCGCAGAGAATCAGGAACACGGCTCCTGTGGCCAGCGCAAAGCGGTTTACCACCTTGGTCATAGTAACCAGACCCACGTTCTGGCTGAAGGAAGTGTTCGGAAGGACGCCGAACACCGCTGCAATAGAAGAACCGATACCGTCGCAGATAACGCCGCCGGACAGCTCGGAATCGGTAGCCTCGCGGCCCATGCCGCCCTCCATGACGCCGGAGATATCGCCGACGGTCTCCACTGCGGTTACAATGAACATAATCAGTACCGGAATAATCGCCCGCGCATCAAAGACCAGCTTCACCGGCATCAGGGCCGGAACCGCGAACCATTTGGCCTGCGCCACCTTGTCCCAGTTCAGCACCCAGGCCTTGGTGTATTCCACACCGTCTGCCGTTACGCCGGTGGTCGGAAGCACCACAGCCATAATCGCCGCCGCAATATAACCCACAATAATTCCAATCAGAATCGAAGAAACACTGGTCATGCCCTTGGTGCCATGCTTCAACGCAATAATAACTACCAATACCAGGGTTCCCAGGAACAGATTTTCCAGGGAGCCGTAATCCTTGGCCGCGCTGCCGCCGCCGAAGGAACCCACGCCCACGGAAATCAGGGACAGACCGATGGAAAGCACCACGGTACCGGTCACAACTGCCGGGAAGAAGCGGCGCAGGGGTTTCAGCATAAAGCCCAGCACGCCCTCAAAGAGGCCGCCGATCAGGGACGCACCCAGGATAGCGCCGTAGGCCAGCACACCGCCGCCCATGACTCCTGCCACGCTGTTGCAGACACCGATGAAGCCGGAGCTGGTTCCCATGATAATCGGTACCTTGCCGCCCACCGGGCCGATGGCATAGAGCTGAATCAGGGTTACGATACCCGCTACCAGCATGGCGTTCTGCAAAAGCGCCACCTGCACGTCCGCGAACTCCGTGCCGGAAGCGATGCCGCAGGCTCCTGTAATAATCAGAATCGGGGTCAGATTTCCCACGAACATGGCCAGCACATGCTGGAGTCCCAGGGGAAATGCCTTACGGAACGGCAGTTTGCCGTAAAAGTCGTATGCTGCTTTCTTGCTTTCTACTTCATTCATAAGTGTTTCTCCTCATTTGCGATAGATAAATTCTTAAATGTTTTTCATAGTTCCAGGGTATACATACCCTCCCACCGGATAGCTGCCCAAAGCATCGCCTGCTGCAGCAGCTCCTTCTCTCCGGGCTTCGCCTTCCAGGCCATGCCGCAGCCTGCGGTAATCTCCCGGGGGATGGGAATCAGTCTGCCGGGAAGCCCCTCTTTTTCACAGTGCCGTTCCATTTTCATGGCCTCGGTGGTGGTTCCGAAGGAGATCACCAGCGCTTCTGTTTTTTTCCGCATTGCCTTACTCCTCCGCCAGCTCCCGGACGGCTGCCGCCGCCTCGTCTGCCTCTGCCTCCGTATTGAAATAAGAAAAGCTGAACCGGACCGCCCCCTGCTCCCGGGTTCCCAGCGCCTCATGCATGAGCGGCGCGCAGTGGGCTCCTCCCCGGACGGCGATCCCGTAATCCTCATAGAGCCAGTCCGCCACCCGTGCGGAATCGTAGTCCCGGATATTCAGGGACTGGATTCCCGTCCGCCGGTCCAGATCCGGATTTCCGTAGAGGGTTACGCCCTCCACCTCCTTCACGCCGTCCACAAACCGCCGAAGAAGCGCCTGCTCCCGGGCGCGAATCTGCTCCACGCCGGTCTCCAGAAGCCAACGGGCTGCAGCGCCCAGGCCCGCGATTCCATGGCCGTTCAGGGTGCCCGCCTCCAGCGCCGCCGGCATCTCTGACGGATGCTCCCGGTCGAAGCTGTGAATTCCGCTTCCGCCCACCTTCAACGGCCGGATCGAAAGACCGGGACGGACGCAGACGCCTCCGGTTCCCTGGGGACCGTAAAGTCCCTTATGTCCGGTGAAGCACAGGACGTCGATGCCCATACGTTCCATATCAACGGGGACCGCGCCCGCCGTCTGCGCAGCGTCTACGATAAGCAAAAGGCTGTGCTTTTTTGCGAAGGCTCCCGCGCGTTCCAGATCGGTGATGTTGCCGGTCAAATTGGAGGCGTGGGTGATTATCAGGGCTTTTGTGTTCGGACGTAGCAGGGCTTCCAGCTCATCGTAAGCCAGGATGCCTGCCTGCCGCTCCTCTTTTGAGTCAACTGCCGCCTTTACAGGAAGCACCGACAGCTCCACCCCCTGCAGCCGGTACAGGGGACGCAGTACGGAATTGTGCTCGCAGACGCTGGTAATCACATGATCCCCCGGCCCGAACAGGCCGCCAAGCGCCAGGTTCAGGCTCTCGGTGGCATTGGCCGTAAAGACTACCTGCTCCGGAGCCGCCGCGCCCAGAAGCTCTGCCAGGCTTTCTCTGGCCCGGTAGATGGTCCGTCCCGCGTAAAGGGACGCGTCATGGACGCCCCGGCC
>CAKROP010000132.1 GCA_934373375.1 uncultured Anaerosacchariphilus sp. | reverse complement strand
TTAATGAGCGAGTGTCTGCAATCTCTTTTCCATTTTGATCTACTAAGTAAATCTTCTGCTGTGTATCTTTTCCCTTCCACACCAGCGTAAACGTCGAAAAGCTCTCTGTCACAAACTCCGCCGCCTCGACTTCGGTAGCCTCGGTGGTCTGCACGTTCGCTTCCTGATTCTCATCAGCAACCATATCTACGACGTCCTTCACCGCTCCGTCGGAGTTCTCTTCCAGATGCATCAGGGTTACGTCTGCGACCTCGGCGCCGGCTTCCCGGGCTGTTTTTACTTCCTCAGGGATGGCTGCTTCCTTGTAATCCATGGATACAGATACGGATCCGTTCGGCTCCAGCTTGTCTCCGTTCTCGTCTACGAAGGTGATGTCGTAGGCAAGGAATCCGAGAATGTCGTACTCTTCGCCCTCAGCCTTCTCCTGCAGCTTCTCTGCGGTGGCGTCGTACTGGGCGTTCAGCTCCTCCGCCTCGGCTTTCGCGTCGGCGTCCATGTCGTCATGGATTTCTTGTTTCTCAATTGGGGTAACGGAAAGGGATGCGCCCTGGGGGATATTGCCTTCCTCATCTGCGGTAACCCGGATGGATACCTGGCTGTCCTCGTAGGTCAGCTCCATGATGGGCTCCTCTTTCTGTTCTTCCTCAGGAATGTTCGTTTCTCCTGCGTCGGGATTCTGTGCTTCGGACTGTCCTTCTTCTACCTTGGGCACGGACTGTCCTTCTTCCGCTTTGGACTCGGACTGTCCTTCTTCAGAAGGCGTCTCTTTGGGCTGCTCTTCGCCTGCTTCTTTCGGCTGTCCTTCCTCTGCGTCCGCTGCGGGATTCTCATCTCCGTCGTCAGACAGGACAATCTCTTCCTCTGCCGTCTTCGTGGTTGTCTCTTCTGTCCCTTCCGAGCTTCCGGCGCGCATATGCTCCGCTCCGCCCATCACGATTACCATGCAAAGCATGATGGCAATGGCTCTCTTCAGCATTTTACTTTTCATGGTTTCCTCCTTCCGCCTCGATGTCTCCTTCATCAAGTGCTCCGCTTATCAGTTTCAGCAGTTCCAGCGCGCTTCGGAAATTCTGCACTTTCTTCTCTTCTGTCCAGGTGACGCTTCCCTGCCAGGTAGAATTCTGCTGACTTACTATCTTTACTACGAAGGTATTGGTATTTTTCATAATCAGTCCATCCTATCTCTGTATCCCTTTGCAGTTCCCTGTTATTGTTTCCTATTATAAGAGATATTCTGTTACAAAATGCATTACAAAACAAATTTTTCCTTATTTTTTCACTTCATTTACCTGAATTTTGCATTCCTGTAATGCCAGCTCCAGAAGCTGCAGAAGCTCCAGCTCATTCCGGAACTCTTTCTTTTCATTTTGCTCAAGCCATAAAGCTTCGCCCTCCCAGGTGGAATTCTGCCGGTATCCCACCTGTATCAGCAGCGTGGCCAGCCGGCCCCTCTGCCCGGTCAGCTGTTCTTCGTCCGTCCGACGCTCAGGCCGCTTTTCTATATTATAAGGAACTTCCGCCGCCGGCTGCTTCCGAAAGCTCCGGCTCCTGGTCGAGGCCTGGGGAAATGCTATTCCGTCAAACAGGCCCTCCATCTGCTTCAGAAGCTGCAGAATGCTTACGAACCGAGCCGGCTGCTCTCCATAATAATGATACATTCTGCCCCGTATCTCGCCGTTCTCCAGTGTATCGATACAGACGTTGACCAGATTCGGAGAGGACAGGTTCATAGATACTGTATTTTTTCTGCTCATAGATGTCATCCTTCTTCGTCATACAGGGAAGTCACGCAGCAATGCAGCCGTTTCTCCCAGCTCTTGTGTTCCTTTGTAAATGAATCCGTAATCCGGCTGATTACGATCTGACAGTTCTCCCAGCTGATGCCGCCCAGCATCACCAGATACTGGCTGGCGCTGTAACGGGTGAACGCGTCCCCTCTCCGGAGAGAGCTATGGATTGCATCGCCCAGCTTTCCGGCCAGCTGCTCCAGCTTCTCCCCCTGTTCCATGGCCCGGCCCTGGCTGTCTGTCAGGGAGCAGACCAGAAGATAAACGGACCGGCCGCTGCGCTCCATATTCCGGCGTACCATACGGTACACATCCCGGAAGCTGGGCGGCGTACAGTAAAACGCGCCCCAGTCCTTTTTATCCTCCTGCAGACCATGCTTGATGTCTTCCACCGTGCCGGGTCTGTTGCTGATATGGCTGCTCATATCCCGGAACTGTTCCATCATCCGCTCAGAGGGAGCCACGCCCAGCTCCTCCGCCAGCATCCGGGCTGTATTTTCATACTCCGCCATGGCCTCGTTATAACGATTCTGGGCGATATAGCAGTCGATTTTCACAGTCTGCCACTCCTCGAAGGGATACAGGCGGCAGGCTGTCTCCACCAGGCAGAGAATTTCGTCGTATTCCCTGCGCTTTTTCAGCCACTCGATGAGCCATGTCAGGGCGCCGCAGTACATCTTCTTATAGGAAGCTGCCGCCAGCAGCGCCCATTCCTGACCGGAAAGCTTGGGCAGGAACTCGCCGCGGTACATCTGACAGGCCGTCTTCAGCTGTTCCGCTTTTCTGACTTCGTCTGTCTCCTTCTCCGCTTCTTCTATCAGCTCCCGGAACTTCCAGACGTCCACATCCATTTCTTCCCTGCTGCTCCAGCGATACACGCCCTCCCGGATCGTAATAAAGTCCTCCTCCGGCATTCCTGCGTCCAAAAGGAGCTTCCTGAGTCTGTGTGAGGTCACGCGAAGGCTGTTACCCGCGTCTGCCACCTCATCCACCCCGTAAAGGGCGTCAGCCAGTCTGCTCCTTGCCATTCCCGTTTCTTTTCTGTGAAGCAGCAAAAGAAGCAGTTCCATGGATTTTGTAATTTTATTTTTTCCTGATAAAATGGGATGTTCCCCATAGGTAATTTCTTCCTGTCCGAGCATCCGAACCTTCAGCATGACTTTCTTCACTCTCTTCCTGCTTTTTACTGTATTTTACTATTCTTATTGTATCACATCTGACTTTTTCGTCAATTTTCTGTGCGTAATTGACCTGTTTTGTTTCATAAACACTTTTCGCATTCTATATAGTCCTATTTTATCATCGTGGAGATCCACTGTCCACTATCCGAAAGGTTAGTTTTTCAGCGGTTTCGTTTTTTCCCTATGATTTTCGACAAAATATGCTATAATGGATACAACTGCTTCAGGAGGTGGTTTCCCATGAAAAAACTGGATATAGCCAAAACAATTCAGCTTATCGTATTTCTGATTCTCACTCTGGCCAGCATCGATCTGGTGCTTCTGGATCCGGAGCTTTATCATATGGCCGGCTCGGACACCCGCGTGCGTTTTCTCTGCGGCGTGCTCTGGCTGGTGCTTCTTTTATCCTTCGTCTTTCTTCTGACGGATTTTATCCTGTTATCTTCCTATAAAAAGGATTACCGGGAGCTCAACCATGTGGTCCATTCCGATCCGGTAGCCGGCATTGCCAACCGCTTCAGCTGCGACGCGCTGATTGACCGTTATCTGGATAAGCCTCTGCCCGACCGCATGGGCTGCATCATGTTCGATCTGACGAATCTCCGGGATATCAACCGCCGGTACGGCCATATGCAGGGGAATATCCTGATTCGGGATTTTTCCAACATTCTCCGCCTGACCTCCCTGGATCTCTGCTTCGTGGGGCGTAACGGCGGCAATAAATTTCTGGCGCTTTTCGAAGACTGTTCCCGGGAGAAGCTTCAGCTTTTTCTTGACCGGGTACATCAGAAGACGGATGCCCACAACGCCATGGAGGGTGCTTATCCCATTGTCTATCAGTATGGCATCGCCTTTGAGGACGGGGAGGCCGCTCCCACTATCACCGAGCTGATTGCTCTGTCCAACCAGCGCATCTACAAGGAGCAGGACCATGAATAATCTGGATCAGCAATATATCGCCGGACTCGCTGACCTGGCTGCCCTGGGCGACAGCAATGCCTTCGCGGAGCTTTACGCAGCCACTTTTCAGCAGCAGTACCGCTTTTCCTACGACTATCTCCAGGATGAATACCTGGCCCGCGACGCCCTGCAGGAGACCTACATTCAGGTGCTCCGGAATCTGGATTCCCTGCAGGATTCCGGGCTTTTTCTTCCCTGGCTCTCTTATCTGAACTATCACGCCTGCCTGGAGCGCCGTCTTCTGCAGACCGGCCCTGCCCGTTCTTCGGAAGACCTTACCTTCTCCATCGGCGATCACGAATATACGCTCCGACAGCTTCGGATTCTCCCCTTTACGGAGGCCCAGGCGTTGTCCATGCGCTATTTTGACCATATGCCCATCCGGCGCATTGCCCGGCTTCTGCATCTGCGCCCTACCGCTGTCTCCCGCTACCTGATCCGCGGGGAAAAGCGTCTGCGCGCGATTCTGAACCTGTAAAGGAGGCATTTCCCATGATGCTTTTCAAGAAAAAGATGGCTCCGGCGCTTTCTGAAGCTCTGGCAAACCGTATGCTGGAAAATATCTTCGACGCCTGTCAGGCGGAGCCCAATACCATTCCGCTGAAGACCTTGATTTCCTATACCCGTTACCGCAGGGAGCGTTTTTCCTTCCAGAAGATTCTTCTGGTGGTGATTCTCCTGCTGTTCTGTCTGCTGCCCTTTCTGTTTCTCTATCCCAGGGTCAGCCTGCAGCTTCAGCCTACGGACACCCCCTGGCTGCCCACCTACCGGATCGACGTGGATACGCTTCTGCCCGTCAGCAGCGTCTATGCGGAAATAGACGGCGTCCGGCTTCTGGTAGCTGCCGCCGGGGAGAATACCTACAGCGTCGAGCCCCGCGCCAATGGCACGCTGTCCGTGACTGTGACGCTTATCAATAACCAGTATCAGACTGTGACGGTTCCTGTCTCCGGCATTGACACCGAAGCGCCCGCCTGCTCTTCTTATTCCCAGAAGGACGGGAAGGTCTGGCTGACTCTGGAGGATTCCGGCTCCGGTGTGGATTACAGCAGTATCACGGCCCTTGATCAGGATGGCCGCCAGGCTGCGCCCCTTCAGGTGGACGAGGCCGGACAGACGGCTGTATTCTCCTGCCCGGAGCATTTTCTGGACGTCTGCGTCCCCGATCGGGCCGGCAATACCCTGCATCTTCGCATTACCATGAAATAGGAAAGGATTTTCCCTTATGAAGCTCTTTTTCATCTGTATACTGCTTCTTCTGTCCGGCTGCGGCAGCCCGGCTTCCGACGGTTCATCCGCGCAGGATCCGTCGCTTCCGCCCCGAACCACCGTAACGGAATTTCTGCTGCCATCCGCCGATGGAACCGACGTCTATGGAAATGATTTCGTCTCCATCGATGCTTCCAATACCTCCGAGGGCTACGTGATGGTCCGCTACACCGGCCCGGCAGATAAATCCCGGCTTCAGATGACCGCGCCCGACGGCACGCTCTACTCTTATTTTCTGAAGCCCGGCGATTATCAGACCTTTCCCCTGTCCGGCGGCAGCGGCTCCTACCACCTGGAGATCTACGAGCACGCCTATGATAACAAGTACGCTCTTGCGTTTCCCCAGGATATTGAGGTTTCGCTCCGGGATGAATTCAAGCCCTTCCTTTATCCGAACCAGTACTGCTGGTACACGGCGGACAGCGAAGCTGTAACATACGGGATGGAGCTTTCCGACGCTTCCACCTCGGATCTGAATTATGTGGAGCAGGTCTATGATTACGTCACCGGCACCATTTCCTATGACGAGGAACTGGCGAAGAATATTCCCACGGACTATATTCCGGATATCGACGCTGCGATGGCCTCGAAAAAGGGGATCTGCTTCGACTACGCTTCCCTGATGGCCGCCATGCTCCGATCCCAGGGAATTCCCACGAAGCTGGAGGTGGGCTATTCCGGGCAGGCTTACCACGCCTGGATCAGCGTCTATCTTCAGGAGACCGGCTGGGTGGACGGCATCATTTCCTTCGACGGGAAGGACTGGACGCTGATGGATCCCACGCTGGCAGCCGGCAACGACCGGGCTTCCGTAAAGAAGTATATCGGCGACGGCAGCCATTACACTGTAAAATACACGTATTAACCATACGGGACGGAGGTTATTATGGACGAAATTAAGATAAAACAGAAAGCATTTTCCAATCCGGAGCTGGCAGCCTTCTGCGGGCAGCTGAGTCTTATCCTGCACTCCGGCATTTCCTCTCTGGAAGGAATTTCCATTCTGTTAGAGGACAGTAAAGACCCGGAGGAGCAGGCGGTGCTTCAGAAGCTGCTGGAACGCTTACAGG
>CAKROP010000131.1 GCA_934373375.1 uncultured Anaerosacchariphilus sp. | reverse complement strand
CCGGTGGAGTGCTCGGTGACGCCCAGACAATAGATAATCGGCGCGCGGTCAGCCTTCGCGTACATGATGGCTGCTTTTCTCAAATCATCCGGATCAATATGGCAGATCTCCGCTACCTTCTCCGGCGTGTAATCTTTTACAATCTCTTTGATCTTATCATAGCCCTCGGTACGCTCTGCGATAAACTTGTCATCCTGCAGGCCTTCCTCGATGATCACGTGCATGATACCGTTTGCGAAGGCTACGTTGGTACCCGGCTTTAACTTCAGATGGATATCTGCTTTCTTTGCCAGTCCGATATCACGGGGATCCACGACGATGAGCTTGCAGCCTCTCTTCACCGCCTGACGGATCTGCATGCCGACTACCGGATGGGCTTCCTCCGGGTTGGAGCCTACCAGCATGATGACGTCCGCATTCTGGGTAATGTCGTCGATGGGGTTCGTCATAGCGCCGGATCCCAGGGTCATATACAGACCTGATACGGACGCAGAGTGGCAGACGCGGGCACAGTTATCGGTGTTATTGGTACCGAAGCAGGTACGGACCATCTTCTGCACCATGTAAATATCCTCATTGGGAGATCTGGAGCAGGCAAAACCAGCCAGGGAATCCGGGCCGTACTGCTTCTTGATCTCCATGAACTTGGAAGCTACCAGGTCCAGAGCCTCATCCCAGGTGGCGCGCTCGAACTCGCCGGTCTCATGGTTCTTGATCAGCGGGTACTTGATACGCTCCGGAGACTGGGCAAAGTCGAAGCTTCCGCTGCGTCCCTTGACACAGAGCAGTCCCTTGTTGGAGGGTCCGTCATAGGCTTCCGTATCCACTACCTTGCCGTCCTTCACCAGTACATAATACTGGCAGCCGGTCGCGCAATGGGGACAGGTGGTCAGGACCTTCTTCTCCACCTGGTAGGGACGGTATTTCTTTCTCCGCTTCATGGTCAGAGCGCCTGTGGGACATGCCTGTACGCAGTTGCCGCAGGACTCACAGATGCCCTCATTCCAGGTATTCTTATAGTGAGCGCCGATAACGGACTGGAATCCACGGTTCATGGTGTCGATGGCGCCACGGCCTACGATCTCTTTACAGGTATTTACACATCTGTGGCATAAGATACACAGGCTCGGATCATAGGTAAAGAATTTATTCGTGTCATCAATGGGTGCGTTGTTCATCTCGCCCGGGAAGCTGGTCTTCTCTACGCCGTACTCAAAGCAGTAATCCTGCAGCCTGCAGTCGCCGTTGGCTTCACAGGAGAAGCAGTGTACCCGGTGATCGGACAGTAAGAGATCCAGGGTCTCTTTTCTGTATTTTACAACCTTCTCAGACATGGTCTGTACTTCATCGCCCTCGGAGCAGCGTAAGGTACAGGCGGTATCAAACTTTGTTCTGCCGTTGTTGGTTACTTCCACGACGCAGAGTCGGCAGGAACCGTCGGGCAGTACATTTTCCAGATAACAAAGGGTCGGAATCTTTACGCCTATCTGCTTGGCGGCCTGCAGAATCGTGGTACCCTTTTCCACTTCTACAGGGATTCCATCTATCGTCAAATGAATCATATCCATCCTCCTTTTATTACTGTTCACTACGTTCACAGTAATACTATTTCAAAATGACCGCATCAAAGGCACAGTTCTCCAGACAGGTTCCGCACTTGATACACTTGGAATTATCAATGACATGAGGCGCTTTCCGCTCGCCGGTAATGGCGTTCACCGGACAGTTGCGGGCACACTTGGTACAGCCCTTACACTTATCAGGATCGATCTCGTATACACGCATGGATTTACATACGTGGGCCGCGCACTTCTTGTCTACGATGTGCTCAATATACTCGTCCCGGAAGTTCTGAATGGTACTTAAGACCGGAAGAGGCGCACTCTTTCCAAGACCGCACAGAGACCGGTCTTTTACGAAGTGTCCCAGGTCTTCCAGCTTCTCCAGATCCTCCATCTCGCCCTTGCCGTCTACGATCTTCTCCAGCAGCTCCAGCATACGCTTGGTTCCGATACGGCAGGGGCCGCATTTTCCGCAGGACTCTCTCTGGGTGAAGCCCATGAAGAACCGGGCAACCTCTACCATACAGGTATTCTCATCCATAACAACCAGTCCGCCAGATCCCACGATAGCGCCGTATTTCTTCACCGAATCGAAATCCAGAGGCACATCCAGATGCTTCTCGGTCAGACAGCCGCCGGAGGGTCCGCCGATCTGAACTGCCTTGAAGGCTGCGCCGGACTTCAGGCCGCCGCCGATATCGAAGATAATCTCCCGTAAGGTGGTTCCCATGGGAACCTCGATCAGGCCTGTGTTCTCGATACTTCCGGTCAGGGAGAAGGTCTTGGTTCCCGGTGACCCTTCCGTACCGATGCTGCGGTACCATTCATGACCCTTCAGGATAATCTCCGGCACGTTCGCATAGGTCTCTACGTTATTCAGAACCGTCGGCTTCGCCCACAGTCCCTGCTCTACCGTACGGGGCGGTTTGACACGGGGCATGCCGCGGCTTCCCTCGATGGAAGCTGTCAGGGCTGAACCCTCGCCGCATACGAAAGCGCCCGCTCCCTTATTGATATGCATATGGAAATTGAAGCCGGTACCGAGGATGTTCTCGCCCAGGAGTCCATTTTCCTCCAGTACGGCAATGGCGTGCTTCAGCCGCGCTACGGAGTTCGGATACTCGGCACGCACGTAGATGTAACCGTTCTCAGCACGCACCGCGTAAGCTGCCAGCATCATACCCTCGATCAGGCGGTAGGGATCGCCTTCCATAACGGAACCGTCCATGAACGCTCCGGGGTCGCCCTCGTCGCCGTTACATACCACATAGTGAACCGGGTCGGCCTGACGGGCCACCTGAATCCACTTCTTGCCTGCCGGGAAGCCACCGCCGCCACGGCCACGCAGTCCGGACTGATCCACTTCCTCGATGACCTGATCCGGCGTCATCTCAAACATGGCCTTCTGAAGGGCCTCGAAACCGCCGCTGGCTATGTATTCTCTTAAGGATTCCGCATCGAACTTACCGCAGTTCTTCAGTACGATACGGGTCTGCTTCGCAATAAACGGAATGTCGTCCGGCCCTTTGCAGACCTTTCCGCCCTTCTGATACAGCAGACGTTCCACCACTTCATTGCCCAGAACGCTCTTTTCAAAGATCTCGGCACAGTCATCCAGCTGTACCTTCACATACTGAACCACGTCCTGACCCTTCTGGATACGAACCAGAGGTCCCAGCTCACAGACGCCCTGACAGCCGGTCTTCTTCACGCCCAGATGCTCCTTCTCGTCGTGGGGGGCGAACTCCAGGGTCACGCCCGGCGCGTCCTTGGTAATCTCCAGGAATTTCTCATAAATTTTATTGGAACCGGTGGCGATACAGCCTGTACCGGAACAGACAAGAATCCGGCAGTCGTAGGAATTAAGCTCTTTCACCGCTTCCTCGTGAAGCTGCTGTAACTGTTCTTTATTCTGGATCAATTCCGGCACCTCCTCTTAACTGGTCAATCACTGCTGCAGCCTTCTCCGGCGTCATACAGGGATACACTTCTTCATTTACCATCATGGTGGGAGCAAGTCCGCAGGCACCCAGGCAGGACACGGTCTCTACGGTGAACATCATATCGTCCGTAGTCTTCTTGGTCTTGCTTAAGCCCAGCTTCTCATACAGGGCCTCCAGTACCGGCATGGATTTCCGCACATGACAGGCTGTTCCGTCACATACCTTGATAACATACTTTCCCTTTGCGTCGAAGGAAAAGTTCTCATAGAACGTCGCCACGCTGAAAGCCTTGGCCTCCGTTACCCCGATATTGTCTGCCACATAACTCAGCAGCTCTCCGGGCAGATAACGGTAAGCTCCCTGAATCTCCTGCATAATCGGAATCAGTGAAGCCGGCTTTCTGCCGTACTGATCCATGATCTCATCCGCTTTTGCGTAATAGGACTGATCAAGCATACTATATTTACCCTCCTTACATTAGTTTCACCCAACTACAAAACGGCTGTAACCGTTCTGATAATACACTAACAGTATACAGCCATTTTTGTATAAAATCAACAATTATCTCCGTTACTTTTTTGTCATTTTTGTGCATTCGTCCTGTTTCCTAAAACATATCGGTTATTTATTGCTAACTTTTTGCACAATCCTACGATGATAATCCTCCGGGCGGTTGATATTGGCAAAGCTCTCCTCCGGCGCGGTGCTTTCACAGATATCGTAGCCGATCCGGTTCAGGAACGCGAAAACCGAGCCCTTGCGCTCCCGGATCTCTGCCAGCATTTCATCTGCCAGATCCCGGTCGTAGACGCCTGCCAGGGGCTCTTCCTTTCCTCTGTGCCTGAGAATCACCGCCTTTTTCTGCTTTTCCAGGCTTTGGAACACCAGTCTTTCCAGCTCTTCTGCCGGAACCAGCGGTATGTCTACGCCCAGCACCAGCACCTGCTCTTCCCGCGCACGTCGGAAACAGCTTTCCAGGCCGCCCAGAGGCCCTTTTCCCGGAAATCGGTCCGGCGTCACCGGAACACTGCAGGCTTTCCCGTGATAGCCGGACACCTGAATATCCGTGATACCAAGCTTTCTGCCCTTTTCAATCTGCCACTCCAGAAAGGTACTTTTTTCTATCTTCAGATCGCATTTGTCACTTCCCATGCGGCTGCTCTTTCCCCCGGCCAGCACCACCATGGAAACGCCCGCTCCCGGACGCTTATTTTCTGGCACAGTTGGTGGCCTCGCCGGTCAGAATCTCCAGACCGTGCTGCAGGGAAGGCAGAATATAGCCCAGTGATTCCTTCACCGCTTTGGGACTGCCCGGCAGGTTGATGATGAGCGTGCTCTTCCGGATACAGGCCGCCGCCCGGCTCAGCATGGCCCTGGGGGTAATGGTCATGCTGTAGGCCCGCATGGCTTCGGGAATGCCCGGCACCATCCGCTCCGCGATATCCATGGTAGCCTCCGGCATACAATCCCTCGGTGAAAAGCCCGTGCCGCCGGTGGTCAGTAATAATTCCGCCACATGCTCGTCAGCGATACGCGCCATCTCTTTGGCCAGCATTTCCCGGTCGTCCGGCAGGAGAATCGTATGGACCACCTCGTATCCGTTTTCTTCTAACATTGTTTTGATGGCGGGACCGCTTAAATCCTCCCGTTCTCCTGCGTAGCCGGAATCACTGGAGGTCAGAACCGCTGCACGCATGGGCCGCTTCACCACGTTTATCTCGTCCCCTTCAGAAATGACGCCACCCTTCAGTACTTTTGTGAAAATGCCCTCCCGCGGCATAATGCAGTCTCCCATAATCTTATAAATCTCGCAGCCACTGTGGCACTGCTTTCCGATCTGGGTCACCTCCAGAAGCACGTCGCCGCACTGAAGACGGGTGCCGATGGGCAGGTGCTTCAGGTCGATACCCCGGACGATCAGATTTTCCCCGAAAGCGCCCTCATCCACCGGCGCTCCCTTGGCTTTAAATTCTTCGATCTTTTCATAGGACAACAGGCTCACCTGGCGGTGCCATTTGCCTGCGTGGGCGTCATTTTCGATGCCCCAGTCCTCAATGAGCTTTGCGGAATGCACGTTTTTCTTCTGCGTTCCCTTCTTTTCACTGACGTTTACTGCGATGATATTTCCCATCCGAGCTTTCCTCCCTTTACTGCGGCATTCCTTCGCCGTTACCCTGGCCGGCCGCGATTTCTCTGTCTCTATGGTACCCGATCTCTGTCCGCAGATCAACACTTGTTACAAATTAGACGAATTATTTTCCATATTTTATAGTATTTTTTCACAATCCCACGTTTGACAGGGCTTATATACACATGTATAATATAGGTAATCAATGCCGTTGGCTATTCGAGGAGGAGACTCTGTTCCATGTATATCAATGAACAATATCACGATCTTCCACTTCTTTCCCAGGAGACCTATACCTATATCGGCCGTGAAGGCGAACGCCGTACAGATTCTGAACCTGTACTGGAGGAGCATGTCATCGATGTCTATATCAACGATCGGCTGACCATGAAGCTCATCTGCATTCCTCAGTTTCTGACGGAGCTGGTACTGGGGCGGCTGCTGACGGAAGGCATCATTGAAACTGTGAAAGATGTGGAGCAGATCTATATCTGTGAACACGGGCTGCGGGCACGGGTGATGCTGCGTGGAAATAAGGGTGAAAATGAGGCGCTGCAAGCCACCGTAGTTGACAGCCATCCGCAGGCAGGACATGTTGCTTTGGATGACGGCGCTTCCCGGGAGTCCTTTACTGAAACCACTC
>CAKROP010000130.1 GCA_934373375.1 uncultured Anaerosacchariphilus sp. | reverse complement strand
CAGATAAGGCCGGTCAGCTCATCTGCCGCAAACAGCACCTTGTCCATCTCTTGCACCGGCTCCACATCCAGAGTCTCGCCGCACTCCACGGTGATTCAATAGCCATGGGAAACGACTGCGTGAATGATATCCTCCGACACACCGCCTTCCCGCAGAAGCTCCGGCGCTTTCAGGCAATGCTCCGCCGGATACAGTTCAAAATCAATATCATGCAGCAGACCCACGATGCCCCAGTATTCCTCCTCTGCGCCGTAGCCCAGCTCCCGCGCGTACCATTTCATCACGGCCTCTACGGTCAGTGCGTGCTGAATATGAAAGGGATCCTGATTGTACTTTTTTAATAAGGCAAATGCCTTTTCTCTGGAAATATCGCTCATGCTTCATCGTCTCCTTGTGTTCTCTCCGAAAGGCCCGATGGCTGTCGGAGTGGCTTCTTCTAATTCTGTATTTCATTCATCATATGCTTGTATTCCCACTTTGTCAATAGGATTAATATACAATAAATTTCCTGTTACATAAAAAAGGCAGAGCCGCCTGACGCCAACTCCACCTTTCCATTTCCTGTATTTATTTCGCCTCAGAGGTCAACATCACGCCCAACTTCTGAAAAGTCTTCTCATCCGCCGCGCTCAACATGCGTGAGGTATGAACCTGACTACCGCGAAGGTTTGGAAGCTGGCGCAGGGCCAGATCTGCCAGCGGGTTGCTCTCGGAGCTGGATGAAAGGGCGATGAGCACTTCCTCCATGTGGAGACGCGGGTTGCGGCTGCCCAGGTAATCTACCTTCAGCTTCTGGATAGGCTTGATCACATTGGGCGTAATCAGAAGCACATCCTCGTCAATGCCTGCCAAATGCTTCAGGGCCTTGATAAGCAGGGCAGAGCAGGCGCCCAGCAGTTCACTGGTCTTGCCGGTGATGATGGTGCCGTCGGGCAGCTCCATGGCTGCTGCGGTATGGCCGGTGGCCTCTGCACGGGTCAGGGCTGCCGGTACCACTTTGCGATCCTTCACAGTTACACCTGCGTTGTTCATCAGAAGCTCGATCTTGTACGCTTCTTCTTCCTTGGATTTACCCCTTGCAATGTTCACCAGGGTCTGGTAATAACGGCGGATAATCTCCTGTCCGGATGCTTCGCGGCAGGCCTCGTCATCCACGATACAGTTGCCGGCCATATTGACGCCCATGTCGGTGGGGGACTTGTACGGACAGTCGCCGTAAATCTCCATGAACATGGCGCGCAGTACCGGGAAAATTTCCACGTCACGGTTGTAGTTGACCGTGGTCTCGCCGTAGGCTTCCAGATGATACGGGTCAATCATGTTCACATCGTTCAGGTCTGCAGTGGCAGCCTCGTAAGCCAGATTGACCGGATGGCTGAGGGGCAGGTTCCAGATGGGGAAGGTCTCGTACTTGGCATAGCCCGCCCGGATGCCCCGCTTGTGCTCATGATAAAGCTGGGACAGGCAGGTAGCCATCTTTCCGCTTCCCGGTCCCGGCGCGGTGACAACTACCAGCGGCTTGGTGGTCTCGATGTATTCGTTATGTCCGTAACCCTGATCGCTTACGATAAGCGGAATATTGTTCGGATAGCCCGGAATCAGATAGTGGCGGTACACCTTCACGCCCATTTTCTCCAGACGGCTCTGGAACATCTGGGCGCTGTACTGGCCTGCGTAATGTGTAATGCAGACGCTGCCCACATAGAGGTTCTTGGACTCGAAAATGGCCTTCAGGCGAAGCAGATCAGAATCGTAGGTGATACCTAAGTCGCCTCGTACCTTATTTTTCTCGATATCCTCTGCGCTGATTACGATAACGATCTCCACCTGATCGGCCAGCTGCATCAGCATCCGCAGCTTGCTGTCCGGCTCGAAGCCCGGCAGTACACGGGACGCATGGTAATCGTCGTAGAGTTTTCCGCCGAATTCCAGATACAGCTTATTATCAAACTTGGCGATACGCTCCCGGATGTGTTCCGACTGCATAGCCAGATATTTGTCATTGTCAAATCCTTTTCTCATGTTGCTTCTCCCTCTGTATTTTATTTTGTTACTGTTCACTGCGTTCTCAGTAACACGCTTCGCGGGATAGCGCCTGTGAACAGTAACTTTATTTTCACCTGCAGAACCTGCCGGCGGCAGCTTCTTACGGATACTTTTTAACCCAAAAAGGGGACACTGCCACGCTTAAGCAGCAGTATCCCCAAACAGTTCTATATTATGAAAAATTTAGTCTGCATAACCGTTCGGGTTCATGGTCTGCCATCTCCAGGAATCCTCACACATCTCCTCGATGCCATACTGCGCTACCCAGCCGAGCTCATTCTTCGCCTTGGTGGGATCCGCGTAGCAGGTAGCAATATCGCCCGCACGGCGGGGCTTGATTTCATAGGGAATCTCCTTGCCGCAGGCTTTTTCAAAGGCATGTACCACGTCCAGGACGCTGTAGCCCTTGCCGGTGCCCAGATTGTAAATCAGTACACCGGGCTCGGTCTCCTCCACCTTCTTAATTGCCGCCACATGGCCCTTTGCCAGGTCTACCACATGAATATAATCACGCACGCCGGTTCCGTCCGGAGTATCGTAATCATTTCCAAAGACGCCCAGACACTTCAGCTTGCCGATGGCTACCTGCGCCACATAGGGAACCAGATTGTTCGGGATACCCTTCGGATCCTCGCCGATGAGACCGCTCTTGTGAGCTCCAATCGGGTTGAAATAACGAAGCAGTACCACCTTCCACTCCGGATCGGATACATAAATATCGGTCAGCACCTGCTCCAGCATGCCCTTGGTCTGTCCGTACGGGTTCGTAATCTTGCCCTTCGGGCACTCCTCGGTAATCGGGATGAATGCCGGATCGCCATATACGGTCGCGGAAGAGCTGAATACGATGTTCTTCACGCCGTGGTTTCTCATCACGTCGCAGAGAATCAACGTTCCGGTGATATTGTTATAATAATACTCGATGGGCTTGCGCACAGACTCGCCCACGGCCTTATAGCCTGCGAAATGGATGACGGAATCGATCTGCTCCTTATCGAAGATGGCGTTCAACGCTTCCCGATCCAGAATATCCGCCTCATAAAATGTAACTTTCTTTCCTGTAATCTGCTCCACACGGTCGAGGGCCTTCTTGCTCGCATTGTACAGGTTATCCACAACTACTACATCATATCCTGCATTCAGTAATTCTACACAGGTGTGGCTTCCGATAAAGCCCGCACCGCCTGTAACCAAAATTGACATTTGACTGTCCTCCTGTTTTTTCAAGGGGTTAGCATATGCTAACTTTTGTCCTGTTGTCATATACACTGGTAAATCATAACACGGTTTCGGGAGTGGTGCAAGTGTCATTTCTCCCAAAATAAATCTTGATTTTTTCTTAAATTTCCCCGAACCGCTTGTCTGACTTTCCCAATCCTCGTATAATAGGGACATGTCATTTGGAAAATAAGGGAGTACCTATGAAATACATTTTGCGCTTCATCAAAAACCAGCCTCCGGCCAGACTGATTGCCGCGGGCTTTTTCCTGATTATCCTGACCGGGGCCTGTCTTCTCATGCTGCCGGTATCCTTACGGCCCGGCGTCCATATCCATTTTCTGGACGCGCTTTTTACGGCCACAAGCGCCACCTGCGTGACCGGACTGGTAACCGTGGATCCAGGCGACACCTACACGGTCTTTGGCCGGGTGATTCTGGCGCTGCTGATCCAGACCGGCGGCCTTGGCTTTACTTCCATGGGCGCAGGCCTCATGCTGGCTGCCCGGAGACGCATGGGCTTTAAGAGCCGTCTTATGATCAAGGAAGCGCTGAACGTGGATAACTTCAAAGGCATCGTCAAAATGCTGCGGGCCATCCTTCTAATGACGCTGATTTTCGAAACCGTGGGCGTGGTCTTAAGCTTCCCTGTCTTTGTGCAGGATTATCCTCCCCTGAAGGCCCTGGGAATCAGCGTGTTCCACTCGATTTCTTCCTTTAATAATGCAGGCTTCGATATCTTAGGCGGCGGCACCAGCCTTGCCCCTTATCGGACCAATGTAATGCTGAACCTGGTCACCAGCTTTCTCATTATCTTCGGTGGCCTGGGCTTTCTGGTGATTCTGGACGTACTGAAGCAGCGTTCCTTTAAGAAGCTGACTCTACATTCCAAGGTAGTCTTAAGCACCACACTGGCGCTGCTGGCCCTGGGAACCGTCGCTTTCCGCTTCACCGAGCATCTGCCCTGGATTGGTGCGTTCTTCAACAGCGTATCCGCCCGTACCGCAGGCTTTGCCACCTATTCGCTGGGTGATTTTTCCAACGCCGGCCTGGTCGTGATGATCCTGCTTATGTTCATCGGCGCGTCCCCCGGCTCCACCGGCGGCGGTGTAAAGACCAGCACCTTCTTCATCCTGATCCAGAGCATGCGCAGCGCCCTGAATAAAAAGCACATGGGAGCCTTCCATCGGAGCATTTCCCAGGAGAATATCTCCCGGGCCTTTCTGATTACCCAGCTTTCCATCAGCGTAGTCTGCGTGGGGACTTTCCTGCTCTGCCTCTTTGAACCCTCTATTGAAATGAGGAGGCTGCTTTTTGAAGTGGTGTCCGCCTTCGGAACGGCGGGACTGTCTACGGGCATCACCGCAAGCCTCCACGCGGCCAGCAAGCTCATATTGATTTTGCTGATGTTCATCGGAAGACTGGGCGCATTTACGATTATTACCATGTGGATTGAGAGGCCGGAGCAGAATGCCCGGTATACGGAAGAGTCTATTACAATTGGTTGACATAACACGTTTCAAATTCAACCCAATAGTAAAACCTAATAACTTGCATTGCAACTGCCATGCACTGAACCCGTACAAAATTTTAAAAATAACCTTGCTTATATAAAATAAATCATTTTTCAGGGAGAAATAAATCATGAATATGAAAAAGAAAAAAGACAGCTCCATCTTCGGCATCATCGGTCTGGGCCGCTTCGGCACTGCCCTCGCCATTACTCTGGCGGAAGCCGGAAAAGAAGTCATCGTGGTCGATCAGATTGAAGAAAAAGTCAAAGCCATGCGCCAGTACACGGAATACGCCTTCGTCTGCGAGAACCTCTCCAAAGAGACTCTCTCCGAAGTGGGCATCCAAAACTGCGACACTGTGGTAGTCTGCATCGGCAGCAAAATCGACACCAGCATCCTGACCACCCTGAACGTGGTCTCCCTTGGCGTCCCCCACGTCATCTCCAAGGCCACCAGCCAGGATCAGGGCGCCGTTCTGGAAAAAATCGGTGCTGAAGTCGTCTACCCGGAGCGCGATATGGCCACCCGCCTGGGCAAACGCCTGATCTCCGGCAACTTCCTGGATTTCATCTTCCTGGACAATGACATCGAAATCCAGCAGGTTCCCGTCAGCGGTTCCCTGGTCGGCAAAACCATCCAGGAAATCAATATCCGTAAAAAATACAGCCTGAACATCATCGCCATCGAGCATGAACAGAATACCCTCATCGAATTCACCCCCGACTACGAGCTGAAAGCCGAGGACATTATCGTGGTCATCGGCAAAATCCAAAACATCCGGAAATTAGAGCGGGCATTATCATAAACCAGAAGCTCCGGCCTGGCTGAGTGGGAAAAGTTTCCTCAATTTGCCCATGTTTTCAGGGCATCTAGGGGTACCCGTAGGGTATTCCTAAGGAGCCCCTATTTGGGGCGAGCGTGGAAAATTTTCCCATCCAGACGAGTCGGAGCTTCGTCAGTCTTATTACAATTCTACAAAATCCAAAATTTCTTTCGCCATTTCAATCCACTGCTTTACCTCCTGATTCATACAACAGCACTCCTTCTCTCGATACTTCATTTTCCACGGAGGGAATTTGTCTGCGGCTTTCGAATCGGCTCTCGGTTCCGACAATGATGTCGACCGGGCGATTTTTTATCCTTCGTATGGCGCGATATGCTTTTGTGGTTACTTCTTTTAAATTCTCTGTTTCATCATCCACAATGATGTAAAAATCAAAATCACTGTCTTCCGCATAATTGCCCTTTGCAAAAGAACCAAATAAATAAATCTTTCGGGGCATCAGCTGCTCGATAAACTGTTGTTTTAAGGCTTCAATTTCCTGAACCGGCATACGCTCACCATCCTTTCTGTATCCCCAGGATTTTCTTTTATTATAGCATTTCCTGATTAGTTTGTCATTTATCCAATGACTTCGATCTGCACATTCTCCTCCGCCGCGTCGCGGATAACCTGCTCCAGTGCTTTGGCGTAACGGCCCAGATGCGCGGCAAGAGCCTCCGGATTCCGCATTTCGCTGGAAATGCGTTCGTGGCTGTCGGTCAGGCTGTCGTAGAG
>CAKROP010000129.1 GCA_934373375.1 uncultured Anaerosacchariphilus sp. | reverse complement strand
ACGGTTATGCATTGACAGTCAGGAGCAATCGAAATATAATAAAATGAACAAAAATTTGAAATGAGGGACTGCTTATGAAGCTGTGCGCGGATATTCTCTATTGGAAGTTGAAGGAGGAACTGAAAGCCGTCGAAATGCACGGTGCTGGCAGCCAGGAATTAAAGCTGATCCGGCCGGAATTTTATCTCGACCAATCACAGACCTTTGAGAAAAACCGCGTCTACGTCTGTTCCGCCGATCATCTGCCCGTGCATCCGTCGCTGAACGAGAATGTGTGCCTCGTCTGCCTCGGGCAGCACTGGAATCTGACGACATTTTATAACCGGTGCAGCGTGATCGTCATCGAAGCCGACACGGATATTTTCCGCGTGTTTAATCTAGTGCAGCGCATTTTTGATCGCTATGAAGCATGGGAAGAACAACTATGGCACATCCTCCGCCATGGAGCGGGTCTGCCGCAAATGCTGACGGCTAGCCGGGGCGTCTTTGAAAATCCAGTGCTGCTCATTGGCTCAGACTTCCGTTACCTAGCGGTTACGGATGAGGAATATTTTCAAAAGGATCTCGGCATCCGATTAGACACCGAAACCTTCGACGCAGAGAAGATGGCGACATTTTTGTCCCTGCATGATCTTTCTACCCATGTGCACGAGCCGCTCCTGCTGGAACTGCAAAATACGCGAACGTTGTCGGTCAATGTGTTCGATCAGGAGGAATACCTCGGCTGTCTTACGGTGTTTGAGGCGTTCCGGCCGCTGCGGGAGTCTGATCGGTCGCTTGCTGTCTTCTTTGCCAAGCTCCTGCGGCAGGCCATCCAGCAGAATCCTGTCCTGGCAAGTACCCGTTCCGCCGTCCGCCGTGCGCTGCGCAGCGTCATCGCCGGGCAGCCGGTCGATTTTGAGCTGCGGCGGGCGCTCAGCCAGGAAAATGGGAAGACGGACTGGGTCTGTGTCCGGCTCCAGCCGAATGCCGGCGCAACTTTCCTGCCCGGCGCTTATCTTTCCGCCGCTCTGGAGGAACGGCATCCCGGCGCAATGGCGTTTGAATATGAACGTGCTGTCGTTGCATTTTTGCCCGCTGAACAGGCAGAAAGGGAAACAACGGCGCAGCTCTTGCCGCTGCTGGACAGGCTGGGACTGGTCTGTGGTGTTTCCAGCGTGTTTTCCAATTTGTATGAGACGAATCAGGCGTGGTTTCAGGCGTCCAGCGCACTGCAAAACGGGCTTTCGCGGGACGAGAGCAGCGTTGTATTCTATTTTCAGGACTATCTGCTGCCCCAGCTCCTGTCCGGTGCGTTGGCTGGCCGGCCCTCGTGGGTCTATTACCCGGACGGCCTGAAAAAGCTTAAGGCGCACGACGAGGGCTCGCAGGTCTCGTATCTGGAGACGCTGCGCGTCTACCTTGACAACAATCTTTCCGTTACCAAAACGGCGGCAGCGCTCTATCTGCACCGTTCGACGCTCTTAGACCGCCTCGCTCATATCACACAAATGCTCGGCTGCGACTTGAAAGATCCTGACTTTTGCCTTACCCTCGGTATCATTCTCAGAGCCGAGCTGGAGCAAAATCGGGTGAATCAATCGCATTAAGGCAAAGATGAACCTTGCGTTTTTCTTCTAACGCCCCCTATGTAGTTTGTTTTCCTACATAGGGGCGTTTTGCCTATTGTCCGCTTTTACTGTTCGGTTCAGATTTTGCATAGGGCGTTCTTTTATGAGAAAATACCCTTGACAAATCTCGTCTCATAACGCCCCATTTGATTTTTCTCATGTTAAAATCCTCCTCTTATATAAAAAATTCAAATTAACTCTCCGTTAAAAATTGCCGTCAGCAACGCGCCGGTACAGCCAATCCTTGTAGATTCCGTTCCGAAAAATGCCTTTACAATCGGAATCTTACGATATTTTCGAAATATCTGACGACAGTTCAGAATCTCTTCTGCCTGCAGCAGATAATAATCCGGAATCCACCACCCCTCATGTCCTATGATGACCCTCTGCGGATTGAAACTGTTGCAAAAACTGATAAGACCACATGCAAGCTTTTCTGTCATATCCGAAAAGATGACATCCATCTTTTTTTCCCGCTCTGTCCATTCCATTCCCTTTTCTTTTTTTACAAGCGCGTCCTCCATCTCGCTGCAGAAGGCTGCAAAGGGTTTCCCATCGCCCGTAGCTTCCATAAGCCTTCTCTCTATGATATCACTCGATATATATTTTTCCAGACAGCCTCTGTTTCCGCAGTCGCAGGGAATCCCATTCCAGTCAATGCTGGTATGGCCCAGTTCACAAATCATACCGGTCCCGTTTTTGTACAACTCTCCATTTACGATTACTCCCACGCCCACGCCATTTCCCAGTCCCACATAAAGGAAATCATCACAGTCACTGCCACTGCCGTAATACTTTTCCGCAATCGCGGCACAATTACATTCTCCGTCAAAATATGTCGGCAGATGATATCGCGTCTGAATTTTTCGTTTCACTTCCAAATCATGAAGTCCATAAAAATCGATGGGCGTCAGAATTTCTCCATAAAGCGTATCCACCGGTCCCATGGAGCCAATTCCAATCCCGAAAATCTTTTCCTCCGGAAATGTATCCAATATCTCATCAATCGACCGAAATATATGAGGGAAAAACTCTTCCGCCACGTTTTCGTTCATCTGGTATTCCAGTTTTTTCAGAACCTGCAAATGCATATCACAGAGAAAAACACTGCATCGTTCCCGATGAATATGCACACCAATCAGCTTCGGCGCCCTGTGGGAAATACAAAGCTGAATCGGATTACGTCCCTTTCCATCCACTTGCATTTTTTCCCGTTCTTCCAGAACTCCCTGCTCCAGAAACTCATTGACGATATAGGTCACTGTCATTTTTGACAACCCGGTTTGCTGCGCCAGCTCGATGCGCGAGCTGCATTCTCCCGTGGCGATAAGCCGGAGAACCAGCCCCCGGTTTTGCTGCTTCAGACTTGTGTTGTTGACTCCTGTTTTCGGCATGAAAGCTGCCTCCCAAGTAAATATCTTTTCTCCATCTGTATTCATAAAACAGTTTTACTTTATCTCTATCTATATAATACATTGTT
This sequence comes from uncultured Anaerosacchariphilus sp., assembly GCA_934373375.1. GTDB lineage: Bacteria > Bacillota > Clostridia > Lachnospirales > Lachnospiraceae > Laedolimicola. Next base: position 3,347 of record CAKROP010000129.1, on the reverse strand, counting down.
TTTACTATTTGTCAAGGTAAAAGTAAATCCATTTTACAAATATAGTAAATAAGGCATTCTCTGCTCAGATAGACACAGAAAACGCCTTATTTTTATACCTGCGCCATGCGCCTTTTAAGCAAACATGGAAAATGCCATCACCACGATTCCGAGAATCACCAGAATCACACCCGTCACCCGGTTCAGGGTCTTCGGGGTCGCTTTATTGGCGAACACCGCAGCAATCCGCGCCCAGAGCAGGGTGAAGATCACACAGAGAATCCAGACCGTCCAGTCCGGCGTGCCACCGATGGCAAAATGAGATACCGCTCCGGTAAATGCTGTGAAGGCCATGATAAACACACTGGTTCCCACCGCTGTCTTCAGCTCGTAGCCCAGCACCGAGGTCAGGATGAGAAGCATCATCATACCGCCGCCTGCGCCCACAAAGCCGCAGATAAAGCCGATAAGGATACCACAGACCACGGACTGAATTGCCCGCTTCTTCGCGGATACGCCCTGCATGGCCTCCTTGGTGGTCATAACGATGAATTTGATGCCCAGCAGGAATGTCATAAAGACAGAAAAGGTTCCCATGGTCGTGGATGGCACCAGACTGGATACCCAGCTTCCCACCACCGTAAATACCAGCACACTGACCATCATAATCAGACCGTTTTTCACATCCAGATTTCCATTTTTCTTATAGGTATAAGCGGATATGGCGCTGGCCAGCACGTCCGAGGAAAGGGCGATGCCTACCGCCATATAGGGCTCCATTCCCAGAAATGTAATCAGCATGGGGCTGATGACCGCCGCTGCGCTCATGCCGGCAAAGCCGGTTCCCAGGCCTGCGCCCATACCGGCAAAAAATGTTACTAAAAAAGTAAATAAGATTTTCATTTTAATGTTCTCCCTTCAGGATTTCTTCTGCGTTTTTTCCAATGCTGCCCAGGGTCTCCATAAACACCCTACGGGTTTCTTCATCCACCTGCGCAAACAGTTTTTCGCCAAAAGCCAGCTGTACTGCCCGCCCCTCTTTGATGAGTGGCTTCGCCTTTTCCGTGCAGAGAAGCTCCGTTTTTCGTCGATCCTCTGCTGCGTTTCGTCGCCTGAGATATCCCTCCTGCACCAGCCGTTCTACATTAACCGATACCAGATTTGCCTTGATATCCCGCACCTCCACGATATCACGGGCGGTCCGGTATTCCGGGTTATTGCCCAGAAACATCAGAATGTCGAAGGCCGTCTGCGGAATCCCGAACTTTTTGCATAAAGGCTTGCACATAGCATTGTAGGCCAGCAGGAGTTTCCTTGGAAATTCAATTTCCGTAACCATTTCATTCTCCTTTATTTCTTTTTTGGATAGTTCATTTTTGAACTATTATAACATAGAAAACGATAAATGCAAGAGAAAAAGACCGGAAAACGGATTCCGATCTTTTTTTCTCATCATTTTAACACTATCCAAATCTTTACTTATAACTGTTTTACTTCCGGATATCCACCATCCAGCCGTTCTCCAGCGCGCTCTCGGTATCCCCTGTATTGTCCAGGTTCAGGTACATCTCACCCAGCTTGTCAGCGGGAACCGCGAAGGCCGCATGGACGGTGACGGTCTCGCCGGGCTTCAATGTGTCAATGTAGTTGTTGCCCCGCTCACCGCCGTGGATGTCGTAGGCGCCGACTTCAGCAGTCAGCATGAGGCCTTCCTCAAGGACATAGTCCCATTCATCGCCTGCAGTGGGCGTTTCCAGTTCCCGATGCCATACGCTTGCCTGGTCGCCTTTGGACTCCAGAAGCCGAATCATGCCATTATACATGATGTCCGTCAGCGTTTCCTTTCCGGTATTGGTATACTCGATGGTCACGTAGACCAGCTTATTCTCGGATTTTTCAGTCTTTACCACCCGATCCAAAGTATCGACGCCGTCTCCTTCCCGGATATAAGAAAGGGTGCTGCTCTTAATATTACCGTTTTCGTCAAAGGCAGTCGATGCGTCCGCATCCAGCATGCCATCGGGCAGGATATTTTTGTTATCACCCACCTGCACATCCGTTACCTTCGCAGTCAGACCCGGCAGCTTCTCCAGACCGTTGTTTTTCATATCCATGATTGCGCCGATGCTCTCTGCTTTCTCAAGCAGTTTCTTAGGAAATGTCATTTCTACCGAATCCGTACTTTCTTCTGCCAGGGCATTCGCTTTCTCTGCTTCCAGATAGCTGCTCCAGTTGTAACAGAGCAGTACATCGTCCCCGGTGGTCTCTTTGGTGGGCGTTACGGTCACGCCCTGGGCGATTTTCAGGGCTTCCTCCTTGGATACATCGGAGCTTATCAGCATTTCCAGTACCAGATGCTCCTCCGGGCAGGTCACATACAGACTCTGGTTGTACGCGTCCAATACAGTTTTCAGGTAGACGCCGTCACGGCCGTTCACCTTCAGGTCTTCTTTTTCCGTCACGTTGTAGCTGAGTTTTTCAAAGGAAGTGTCCCCGGTGTCCATGTAGTAGCAACCAAAAGTTACGCCGCCCCGGCCATCCCGGTAGTTGTATTTGCCCTCCTCGGTCTGTACCATGCCGTCAGGCAGGTAGGATGCCTGTATCTTCACATAGTGCTGTTCGTCTGCGGCAGACACTGCGCTATCCTGAGTGCCGTCCTGACGCTCCTGCCTTGTCTCGTAAGCGTATTTCCCCACCTGATTATTTTTCAGGCCATAGATCACGCCCGCAAATACGGTGGTTCCGAGGGCCAGTGTGGCGGCTGCCACGGCTACGGCCAGGCGTTTCTTCGGCATGTGGCGGCCGGATTTCCGCTTCATGGGGATCCCGTCCGGTTTTGCTAACTGTTTCTCTACTTCCTGTTCGATCATCTGCCGCATTCTTTCCGGCATGTTCGGGAAATCACGGTTCATATTTTCTAATTTCATACCCTGCTCCGTCCTTTTCTTAATTGGTAAGCTATGTTATCAAGCTTCCTATCGAGTTCACACATTTTCATATCCATGTGAGATTTTATGGTCGCTTTATTTTGCCTGATTTTTTACTGCGCGGCACACTCAGTAAGTTCCCTGCGCAATTTCTGTCTGGCCCGGGCCAGGCGGTTCTTCACGGCGCTTTCGGTGGTCTCCATCATAGCCGCGATCTCCCGCACGCTGTATCCCTCCATGTAGTAGAGAGTGACGCTTAACCGCATCTCCTCCGGCAAGCGATAAATGGCTTCGTAGAGTTCGGAATAATCCTGCCGCTCCTCCGCCTTTTCTTCCTGCCGGTAATCTTCCAGGGATACGACGCGTTTTTCCCGCCGCATGACACCGTAGCATTCGGTAATTAGAATCCGCATGAGCCAGGTCTTCGCGTAAGCGTCCTTT
>CAKROP010000128.1 GCA_934373375.1 uncultured Anaerosacchariphilus sp. | reverse complement strand
TGATTCTCGTTATGGCCATCCTGCCGGCCATCCTGATTCTGGGCGATAAGATTCTGGAGCGCACCAGCTTCAATATTAAGTACCCGGAGCGCACCCACAATGTCAGCGGCAAGGTCCATGTGGACGGTCGTGTGCGCGGTTATATCTCCGGACAGATTGACGCGGAGATTCACGGTGTGGTAGACGGAGATATCGACGCAGTGGTGGATGTGAAGCAGATTAAGAAGCTGGACGAAGAGGAGGACGAAGAAGATGACTGGTAAAATGAGACGTGCGGGGGGCATTCTTCTGGCGGCTGCCATGACGCTGTCAGTTACCTTTTCTGGTGGAAATATCGTTTATGCGGATGGGGATACCATCACGATTTCCAGTGTGGAGGATCTGGAGAAGCTTGCGAAAAACTGTAAACTGGATACCTGGTCCCAGGGAAAGACAGTGGTGCTGGCCGGGGATCTGGATCTGACGGATTCGGATTTTAAGTCCATTCCCACCTTTGGCGGAACCTTCGACGGCGGCGGACACACCATTTCCGGCCTGACCTTTGACGGGGACGGTTCCAACGAGGGCTTCTTCCGATATGTGCAGGAAAGTGCAACAGTAAAAAATTTACATATAGAGGGAACCCTGACGCCCACCGGTACCAAGAAAAATATCGGCGGCGTGGCAGGCAGCAACAGCGGACAGATTCTGTCCTGTACCTTCAACGGAACCATTGACGCCCAGACCAATGTGGGCGGTATCGCGGGTATCAATGAGGAGAGCGGATCCATCTATAACTCCTCTGCTTCCGGCAGCATCACCGGAACCCACAGCACCGGCGGCGTCGTGGGCCGGAACCTGGGGCAGATCATCAACTGCTCCAACGAGGCGGACGTCAATACCGGCGAGCACGAGGAAGGCGCGACGCTGGAGGATCTGAATCTGGATACGAACCTGAAACAGCTCTCCGACAGTGATGAAAAGAGCGACATTGTAAATACCACCACGGACACCGGCGGTATCTGCGGTTACTCTTCCGGTGTGGTACAGAACAGCACCAACGAAGGACACATTGGCTATCCCCATATCGGTTACAATGTGGGCGGCGTGGCAGGACGTTCCGCAGGATATTTAAGCGGTAACCAGAACTACGGTTACGTAGAAGGCCGCAAGGATGTGGGCGGCATCACCGGACAGATGGCGCCGGATCTGACCCTGCGCTTTGACGCAGATAAGATTGAGGAGCTGCGCGGAGAAATCAATAAGCTGGGAGACCTGGTGGACGCGGCCCTTGATCATATGGATGATTCCCGGTCTGGCATTTCCGATCGGATGGATAAGATTTCCGATTATACGGATGACGCCAAGAGCAGCGCCAAATCTCTGACCAATAAGACTACAGACTGGGCTGACAGCAACCTGGAAAAGGTCAATAAGTCTGAGGCGGCCATTAAGGCCGGCATACAGGACGCAAAGGACGCCCTGACCCAGCTTTCCAATGTGGCCGGAAGTGTCAATGAAGAGATTCAGAGAATCAACGCGATTCTGGATGCCCTCAACAGCCCGGAGCATGCGGACGAGATAAACAGCATCAAGGACTCCATGAACACGGCTTCCGATAAGCTGGCCAGCGCCTCCAAGAAAGCCTCCGACGCCCTGAACCAGTACCAGACGGATCACAATCTGTCCAATCTGATTAACGGACTGACCGATGCGGCAAATGACCTGAAAGATGGCATGAACGCGCTGAACGACGCGCAGAATAAGCTGAATGACCTGCTGCAGGATCCGGATATTCAGGACAAGACGCAGGAAGCGCTGGACGGTCTGAAAACCATGAGCTCTGAAATTGAGGAAGCACTGAACGCCATGAAGGCGGCTCTGGATAAGCTGGGCGCAGATATGTCAGGTATGGACCTGTCCTTTAATCAGCTGGGCGACGATTTCCGGGCAGACGGCGATCGTCTCTACGCGGCGGTAGGCGGTATTTCCGAGCAGCTTGGAAAGCTGGGTGATCAGATTTCCGATATGACGGGAGACATGATCGACGACTTCCAGGGCATTAACGCCCAGTTCAATAAGGTGATGAACACCATGGTGGATCTGGTGACAGACGTCACAGACACCAGCGATTCCATTGAGGATAAAATTGTAGACGTATCAGACGAACAGATAGAGAAAACCACCCGGGGCAAGGCCTACGGCTGTCAGAACTTTGGTGAGATCGAGGGCGATGTAAACGTGGGCGGCATCGCCGGTTCCATGGCCATCGAATATGATACAGACCCGGAGGACGATATTACCAGGCTGGGCAATAACAGCCTGAACTTTACGCTGGAGACCAAGGCCATCATCCAGAGCTGCGTCAATAAGGGCGAAGTGACGTCCAAGAAGGACAATGCGGGCGGCGTTGTCGGCAACATGGCCCTGGGTCTGGTGACAGACAGCGAGGGATACGGCAGTATTTTAAGCACCAACGGCAGCTATGTGGGCGGTATCGCGGGTTATTCCGATTCCAGCATCCGCCGTTCCTATGCGAAATGCACCCTGGAGGGTGGCAGCTATGTGGGCGGCATCGCAGGCTGGGGCCACGACATCAAGGACAGCGTCAGCATGCTGGAGGTCACCAAGGCCGATGAGTACATCGGAAGCGTGGCCGGTGATGTGGATGAAAACGGAGAACTGTCCGGCAATATCTTTGTGGGCGACGAGTACGGCGCTGTGGATGATATCAGCTACGGTGGAAAAGCAGAGCCGGTAGAATTTGCGTCGCTGACAGAAAAAGCGGACGTACCAACGGACTTCCTGAAATTTGAACTGCGTTTTGTGGCGGACGACGAAGTGCTGAAAACGGTGCCCTTCGAGTATGGAGCGGACCTGTCCGACGTGGAGTATCCGGATATTCCGCAGAAGGATGGATATAATGGAAAATGGGAAGAGGCAGATCTGTCTGATATGACCTTTTCGAAAGACCTGAACGTCCTGTATACCACAGAATCCACAGCGGTAGCCAGCGATCAGATGCGCGATCTGGCCCACTCCACCTTATTGGCAGAGGGAACCTTCAGTCTGGATGCCAAGCTGGTGCTGGTAGAGGCAGATGAAGATATTTCCAGGGTGCCGACCAGAGGCCGCGTACTGGAGCAGTGGACTTCCACCCTGCGGGATCCGGTTCTGACTGACGGTATTTCCTACAAGCTTCGTTTCATTGCGCCTGAGATGAAAGGCAAACCGGGACTGTACCGGCTGAATGCAGATGGCAGCTGGAAGAAGATTTCCTATCAGAAGGACGGCAGCTATCTGGTATTTGATGCGGACAGCACCGAGAACACCTTCTGCGTGACCGAGGAGCCGGGCGGAGCGCTGATGTATATTCTGCTTGGCGCGGCCGCGGCAATTCTGTTGATTCTGCTGATTGTAATCAAGAGGCTGAAGAAAAGGAGAAAAGCGCGGAAGGCAGCGAAAGAGACGGAAGAATAAGTTGACAGAAAATACAGGGATAGGCTATGATATAGGCACTGAACAGACAACAGAGTTGCCAGAGAAAGGCAGAGGTAGAGCATGGACAGAAATGAATTTGTAAGTACACTGCGCGCCGCCCTGACCGGGGCAGTCTCCCCGGCTATCGTGGAAGATAACGTGCGCTATTATCAGAACTATATATCCCAGGAAATCGCGTCCGGAAAAAGCGAAAAAGAAGTACTGGATGGTCTTGGCGATCCCAGGCTGATCGCCAGAACCATCATCGATACACAGGGGGACGGCAGCTATGAAAGCAGCCAGACCTATACCTACTATGACGACGAGCCGGAAGAACAGAAGGGCTTCCACGCCGAAATCAACGACGAAGGCGGCATAGACATCAAATATAAGAAGTTCAACTTTAACACCTGGTACGGCAAACTCCTGGTGGCCGTAGTCATCATTGCAGTGATTGTCCTGATCGGCGCCATCATCGGCGGCATTCTGTCCCTGGTACTGCCGTTCCTGATACCGGTGGTAATCGTGCTGCTTTTGGTGCGGCTGATTGTGATGATATTCAGCGATCGGTGGTGAGAAAAGACAGAGCTTCGACTGCATACCCACAAAAAACGAGCCGAGATACGCACATCCCGGCTCGTTTTTTTGTAAATAAAAATAAGACAAAATCATAAATCCGGCGAATTTTCATTCAACAAGAAGCATTCAAATACTCTTTCCATTAAAATTTAGGTACGATGTACCGTAATCACCAGAATATATGTATTGACAAGCCATATATCGCACACTATAATGGTTCTAAATAGAACGATTGACATGGAGTGACGATATGCATTTTTGGGACAGACATAAAACAATTACCGGCTATTACGAATCGCTCACAAGTTCCATTTGTGACAAGTACGATTTGACACAAATGGAATATGATATCCTGATGTTTTTGCACGGCAACCCCGGATTCAACACGGCTGCAGACATTGTCAAAATCCGCAAATCAACAAAATCTCATGTTTCAACCTCGCTCAAATCACTTGAGAACAAAGGCCTGATTGAAAAGAAGCAAAGCGAAAGCAACAAAAAACACATAGAGATTTTTGTGACCGAAAGCGCAAAAAGCATAATTTACGAGGGTATTGACACACAAAAGCGTTTTGCCCGCGATGTGCTCAGAGGATTTTCGGATGAGGAAATCGCAGTATTCAAGAACATTTTTGAAAAAATCTGCAATAACGCAGAAGAATGTTTAAATAGCAAATAACATGGTGAGATGCCGGTATCTTTAAAGGAAAGAAAAGGAGTTTTAATTATGGCAAACGAAAAATACAAACCACAAGTTCCTGATATTATGGAAGCAGTTTTTGACGCAGGATATTTGATTTTTGACTTAATTGCAGGTATTTTATTCTTCACATTTTCAAAGGGCAATCCTTTGTTCATCCTGTACGGCGTGTTGACATTGACACTTTGCGGCGGTGACGCATTCCACCTTGTTCCGAGAATTATCAGAGCAGCTCGTGGAAGCAATGACAAAATCAAAAGACAACTCGGCATCGGCTTGCAGGTTTCATCAATTACCATGACAGCCTTCTACATTGTTTTGCTATATATCTGGAAGCTTACATTCCCTGAATTGACAGCACCTGCTGCAGTTGAAGCAATGATTTGGATTTCTGCAATCATCAGAATTGTAATCTGCGTTCTTCCGCAAAACAACTGGTGTTCAGATGAAGGCAATAGGAAGCTTTCTGTTATCAGAAACACTGTTTTCGCAGTAACAGGCATCGGCGTAATCATTCTTTACGCAATATCAGGCAACACAAATGACCTTCATATGACAAGAATGGCTGCCGCAATCATCCTTTCATTCGGCTGCTACATACCTGTAACATTGTTCAGCAAATCAAAACCAAAGGTTGGTTTGCTTATGATTCCAAAAACCTGTGCATATATGTGGATTATCGCAATGGGACTTCAGCTTTTATTTTAAACAAAAACATCCAGAATCTGGAAAAATAATTTGCGCCATACCTGCCATACTAGAAGTGTAAATCAAAAGCATTTCACAAGGAGGCAGAAATCATGGCAAACTACACCGACTATAGGAACAACAGCGAGAGCAAAAATTACACCGATATGAGCAACACCAAGAGCTCCGCAAAAAACACCACCAGCAAAAACAGCGCAAAATCCAAAAACTCCGCCAAGAGCAGCAAGAATGCTAAAAGCGAGTCCGAGGACTGCAGCTACTAAATTATTTTGGTCAATACAGCAACAACCGAATCGCCCGCTCTGCTCCGCAGAGCCGGGCGATTTTATGCGGAGCCAAATTCACAATCCCTTTGCCTCCCGCATATCTATAAAGTATACCCTTCTATTCAAAAGGTGATTCCATGAACTTTGGCACCATCTCCCCCAGGGAAATAGACAGCTATCTCTTTAAACCCGACTATATCCTCATTGACATCCGCTCTCCCAGGGACTTCCGCCGCCGGCACATCAAAGGCGCCGTCTGCATCCCCTACGAGAGCCTGCGGGACCGCGTGTACCTGCTCCGCCGAAAAACCCTGATCCTCTACTGCGAGCGCGGCAGCACCAGCATGAAAGCCGCCCGGGAGCTGGCCGAAGCAGGCTACCGGGTCTGGACCCTGGTGGGCGGCATCCAGTCCTACAAAGGGCGGAACCTGGAACATTATTAGAGATTCAGTCCCCGCATGGCGCAGAAAAATCATTGACAGCGGGGAAAGGGCATATTAAGATAAACTATAAGTGGATGACGGCAGGCGCAGGAGCAAACAATCAGAAGCGTCTGCCGTCAAACTGAATGCAAAAAAGTAAGAAAATGGAGAAATAAAGATAAATGGAAACATACGAATTCCTCGCCCCCTGCCACTTCGGACTGGAGGCGGTACTGAAACGGGAAATACAGGATCTGGGGTATGACGTAAGCCTGGTCGAGGACGGCCGCGTTACCTTCATCGGCGACATGGACGCCCTGTGCCGCGCCAACATCTTCCTTCGGACCGCGGAGCGCGTCATGCTTCAGGTGGG
>CAKROP010000127.1 GCA_934373375.1 uncultured Anaerosacchariphilus sp. | reverse complement strand
ATTACTCCCATTACGGAAGAATGTGCCCCATCGAGACCCCTGAGGGACCGAACATCGGTCTGATCAACTCTCTGGCATCCTATGCAAGAATTAACGAGTATGGATTCATTGAGACTCCGTACCGTAAGATTGATAAAGCAGATCCGAAGAATCCGCGTGTCACAGACGAAGTAGTCTACATGACCGCAGACGAAGAGGATAACTATCATGTAGCACAGGCAAATGAGCCGCTGGACGAAGAGGGACACTTCATCCATAAGAACGTATCCGGTCGTTACCGTGAGGAGACCCAGGAGTACGAGCGCTCCATGTTCGATTATATGGACGTGTCTCCGCGAATGGTATTCTCTGTGGCGACAGCGTTGATTCCGTTCCTGCAGAACGATGACGCGAACCGTGCGCTGATGGGATCCAACATGCAGCGTCAGGCCGTACCGCTTCTGACCACAGAGGCTCCGGTAGTCGGAACGGGCATCGAAGTTAAGACCGCAGTCGACTCCGGTGTGTGTGTGGTAGCAAAGCATGACGGTGTGGTAGAGCGCTCCGTATCCAATGAGATCACCATCAAGTGTGACGATGGAACCAAGGATGTATACCGTCTGACCAAGTTCTCCCGAAGCAACCAGAGCAACTGCTACAACCAGAGACCGGTTGTATTCAAAGGCGACAAGGTAAAGAAGGGCGACGTAATTGCGGATGGTCCTTCCACCTCCGGCGGAGAGCTGGCTCTCGGTAAGAATCCGCTGATCGGATTCATGACCTGGGAAGGTTACAACTACGAGGACGCCGTACTTCTTAGCGAGCGTCTGGTAGAGGATGATGTATACACCTCTATTCATATCGAGGAATATGAGGCAGAGGCCCGTGATACCAAGCTGGGACCGGAAGAGATCACAAGAGACGTTCCGGGTGTGGGTGACGACGCGCTGAAGGATCTGGACGAGCGCGGAATTATCCGTATCGGCGCTGAGGTCCGCGCAGGCGATATTCTGGTAGGTAAGGTTACTCCCAAGGGAGAGACTGAGCTGACCGCAGAGGAGAGACTGCTGCGCGCCATCTTCGGTGAGAAGGCCCGCGAGGTGCGTGATACCTCCCTGAAGGTACCCCACGGCGAGTATGGTATCGTCGTAGACGCGAAGGTATTTACCAGAGAGAACGGCGACGAGCTGTCTCCGGGTGTAAATCAGTCCGTTCGTATCTACATTGCTCAGAAGCGTAAGATCTCCGTAGGAGATAAGATGGCAGGCCGTCACGGTAATAAGGGTGTCGTTTCCCGTGTACTTCCGGTAGAGGATATGCCGTTCCTGCCGAACGGACGTCCGCTGGATATCGTTCTGAACCCCCTGGGCGTACCGTCCCGTATGAATATCGGACAGGTCCTGGAGATTCACTTAAGCCTGGCTGCCAAGGCCCTTGGCTTCAATGTATCCACACCGGTATTCTCCGGCGCGAACGAGAGCGATATCATGGATACACTGGATCTGGCAAATGATTATGTAAACCTTCCGTTTGACGACGCAGAGGCGGCTGAATGGAAGGAAAGAGGCGAGGAGACCACAGCAGACGGAAGACCGTGGAGTGGTGAGACCTTCCTCGGCATTCACGGCGAGGAACTGCATCCGGAGGTAACACAGTACCTGGATGAGAACCGTGAGCATAGAAAGCTTTGGAAGGGTGTTCCCATTTCCAGAGACGGTAAGGTGCGGCTGCGTGACGGACGTACAGGCGAGTACTTTGACGGCGCTGTAACCATCGGTCACATGCATTACCTGAAGCTGCATCACCTGGTAGATGATAAGATTCATGCCCGTTCCACAGGACCGTACTCCCTGGTTACTCAGCAGCCGCTGGGTGGTAAGGCACAGTTCGGTGGACAGCGTTTCGGAGAGATGGAGGTGTGGGCTCTGGAGGCCTATGGCGCATCTTACACTCTGCAGGAGATTCTGACCATGAAGTCTGACGACGTTATCGGACGTGTGAAGACCTACGAGGCCATTATCAAGGGCGACAATATTCCGAAGCCGGGTATTCCCGAGTCATTCAAGGTACTTTTGAAAGAGCTTCAGTCTCTGGGACTGGATGTTCGGGTACTGCGGGATGACAATACAGAGGTCGAGATCATGGAGACCAGCGAGTACGGTGACAGCACCGATATCCGCTCCATCATCGAGGGAGACCGCCGCTTCAAGGATGACGAGGATTCCTATGGCGATTACGGCTTCAGCAAGCAGGAGTTTGCCGAGGACGGAGAACTGGTTGATATCGAGGAGGAGCCGGACGATTCAGATGAGGATTTCTCTGATTTCGACGGAGATTTTGAAGAAGAATAAGGAAGGGAGTGCCATTCATGCCAGAAACAACGAATCAGGCTGTATACCAGCCGATGACATTTGACGCGATTCGTATCGGACTTGCGTCCCCGGAGAAGATCCGGGAGTGGTCCAGAGGCGAGGTTAAAAAGCCTGAAACCATCAATTACAGAACCCTGAAACCGGAAAAAGACGGCTTATTCTGTGAACGAATCTTCGGACCCAGCAAGGACTGGGAGTGCCACTGCGGAAAGTACAAAAAGATTCGCTATAAAGGCGTAGTCTGCGACCGTTGTGGAGTAGAGGTTACAAAGTCTAACGTCCGCCGTGAGCGTATGGGTCACATCGAGCTGGCCGCTCCGGTGTCTCATATCTGGTACTTCAAGGGCATTCCCAGCCGTATGGGACTGATCCTTGACCTGTCTCCGCGTACATTGGAGAAGGTTCTGTACTTCGCGTCCTACATCGTACTGGACGCAGGCGATACTGAGCTGCAGTACAAGCAGGTACTGTCTGAGAAGGAGTATCAGGATATGCGCGAGAAGTATGGCAGCCGCTTCCGCGTAGGTATGGGCGCAGAGTCCGTAAAGGAGCTTCTGCAGGCCATCGATCTGGAGAAGGAGTCCGCAGAGCTGAAGGCTGGCCTGAAGGATGCCAGCGGACAGAAGCGTGCCCGTATCATCAAGCGTCTGGAGGTCGTAGAAGCCTTCCGTGAGTCCGGTAACAAGCCGGAGTGGATGATCCTGGATGCCGTTCCGGTTATTCCGCCCGATCTGCGACCCATGGTACAGCTGGATGGAGGACGTTTCGCTACCTCTGACCTGAACGACCTGTACCGCAGAATTATCAACAGAAATAACCGACTGACCCGCCTTCTTGAGCTGGGTGCGCCGGATATCATTGTCCGCAACGAGAAGCGTATGCTGCAGGAGGCTGTAGACGCCTTGATCGATAACGGACGCCGTGGCCGTCCTGTAACCGGCCCGGGCAACAGAGCCCTGAAGTCTCTGTCTGACATGCTGAAAGGTAAGTCCGGACGTTTCCGTCAGAACCTGCTGGGTAAGCGTGTTGACTATTCCGGACGTTCCGTTATCGTCGTAGGTCCGGAACTGAAGATTTACCAGTGCGGTCTTCCGAAGGAGATGGCCCTCGAGCTGTTCAAGCCCTTCGTTATGAAGGAGCTGGTACAGAACGGTACCGCGCACAACATTAAGAGCGCTAAGAAAATGGTAGAGCGTCAGGTACAGCCGGAAGTATGGGATGTACTGGAAGACGTCATCAAAGAGCATCCGGTTATGCTGAACCGTGCTCCTACCCTGCATCGTCTTGGTATCCAGGCCTTCGAGCCGATTCTGGTAGAAGGTAAGGCTATCAAGCTGCATCCGCTGGTTTGTACCGCGTTCAACGCGGACTTCGATGGAGACCAGATGGCAGTGCACCTTCCCCTGTCCGTAGAGGCGCAGGCGGAGTGCCGTTTCCTGCTGCTCTCCCCGAACAACCTGCTGAAGCCGTCTGACGGCGGCCCCGTAGCCGTACCGTCCCAGGATATGGTCCTTGGTATCTATTACCTGACCCAGGAGCGTCCGGGAAGCGAAGGCGAAGGCAAGTTCTTCAAGAACCTGAACGAAGCCATCCTGGCTTATGAGAATAAGGTTATCCGTCTGCAGTCCAGAATCAAGGTTCGCGTGACCAGAACCCTGGCTGACGGAACCGAGATGACCGGTATCGTAGAGTCCACCCTGGGCCGTTTCCTCTTCAACGAGATTCTGCCGCAGGATCTGGGCTTCGTAGACCGTACCATCCCGGGCAATGAGCTGGTACTGGAAGTCGATTTCCACGTAGGCAAGAAGGGTCTGAAGCAGATCCTGGAGAAGGTTATCAATACCCACGGAGCCACCAGAACCGCAGAGGTACTGGATGATATCAAGGCGATGGGATACAAGTATTCCACCCGTGCGGCTATGACCGTATCCATTTCCGATATGACCGTGCCGCCTGAGAAGCCGGAGCTGATCAAGAAGGCACAGGATACCGTAGATAAGATTACACGTAACTACAAGCGTGGTTTGATTACTGAGGAAGAGCGTTATAAGGAAGTTGTTGAGACCTGGAAGGACACCGACGCTATCCTGACAAAGGCACTGCTGGACGGTCTGGATCGTTACAACAACATCTACATGATGGCTGACTCCGGAGCCCGTGGTTCCGATAAGCAGATCAAGCAGCTGGCTGGTATGCGTGGACTGATGGCAGATACCACCGGTCACACCATCGAGCTTCCTATCAAATCCAACTTCCGTGAGGGTCTGGACGTTCTGGAGTACTTCATGTCAGCCCATGGAGCACGAAAGGGTATGTCCGATACCGCTCTGCGTACCGCAGACTCCGGTTACCTGACCCGTCGAATGGTTGACGTATCTCAGGATCTGATTGTCCGCGAGGTAGACTGCTGCGAGGGCAAGGGTGAGATCCCGGGTATGGTAGTAAAGGCCTTTATGGACGGCAAGGAAGAGATCGAGAGCCTGCAGGATCGTATTACCGGACGTTTCGCGTGCGAGACGGTATACGACAAGGACGGCAACGTACTCGTTAAGGCAAATCATATGATTACGCCGAGACGTGCAGCCGCTATCATGAAAAATGGCGTAGATAAGGACGGCAATCCCATTGACAGCCTGAAGATCCGTACTATCCTGACCTGTAAATCACACATCGGTGTATGCGCGAAGTGCTACGGTGCGAACATGGCTACCGGTGAGGCAGTACAGGTAGGTGAGGCAGTCGGTATCATCGCGGCACAGTCCATCGGTGAGCCGGGTACCCAGCTGACCATGAGAACCTTCCACAGCGGCGGTGTCGCAGGTGGAGATATCACACAGGGTCTTCCCCGTGTCGAGGAGCTTTTCGAGGCAAGAAAGCCGAAGGGACTTGCGATCATCACAGAGATCGCCGGAACCGTTACCATTCTGGATACCAAGAAGAAGCGTGAGATTCAGGTGACAGCCGCAGACGGAGAGTCCAAGGTATATCTGATTCCTTACGGTTCCCGTATCAAGGTTCAGGACGGACAGGTACTGGAGGCCGGCGACGAGCTGACCGAAGGTAGCGTGAACCCCCACGATATCCTGAAGATCAAGGGTGTACGTGCCGTACAGGATTACATGATCCGCGAGGTTCAGCGTGTATATCGTCTGCAGGGTGTAGAAATTGCCGACAAGCATATCGAGATGCTGGTACACCAGATGCTGAAGAAGATCCGTATCGAGGATAACGGAGATTCCGAGTTCCTGCCGGGTACACTGGTAGATATTCTGGAGTATGAGGATGCCAATGAGCGTCTGATCGCAGAGGGCAAGCAGCCCGCAGAAGGAAAGCAGATTATGCTTGGTATCACCAAGGCGTCTCTGGCTACCAACTCCTTCCTGTCTGCAGCGTCCTTCCAGGAGACCACCAAGGTTCTGACCGAGGCTGCCATCAAGGGTAAGGTTGACCCGCTGATCGGTCTGAAGGAGAACGTACTGATCGGTAAGCTGATTCCGGCCGGAACCGGTATGAAGCGTTATCAGAACGTAAAACTGGATACCGATATGGACGAAGAGGCTGAGCTGGACTTCGACGAGGACATCGATCTGGATGAAACTCTGGATCTGACCGAGGACAGCGCTGAGGACGAGGCTGTTGTAGAGGCAGAGGAGACCGAGGAGCCGGCTGAGGTATAAGAGCCTGTATCAGAGATAAATGAAGCATTAGAAAACTGCTGTTTCACGAAAATGTGAGACAGCAGTTTTTTTGCGGATAAAAAAACGCACCCGCCCGGTTTTCCACTGGGAGCAGTGGAGATACGGGGGATGCGAGAATGTTTGGAAGCATTTCCCGGGCAGGATGTCAGTCTACATAATGAATCCAGTTGGAATTCTCGGAGATATGATGTATCTGGAAGGACGGATGCTTCAAAAGCAGTACGCCGTTGACACCGATAACTGCGATAAGCACACCTGCCAGGAAAGCCGGATGCATCACATTGACGCCGAACAGGATGGAAGATATATTTGCTGTGATAATGCCTGCGAAGGTAATCAGATACATAACTTTTTCAATTGTAGATTTTGTTCTCATAATAAACACCTCTCTATAGTTGACAGTATAGGAGGTGTTTGTTAGGTTTCAGGTGTGTTTGTGTAAAGAGATTGTAAAGCTTCCGAAAAAAATCAGAGAAGGCTTACAAAGCTTAATGA
>CAKROP010000126.1 GCA_934373375.1 uncultured Anaerosacchariphilus sp. | reverse complement strand
TCATCGACAAAGCTACCGGCAACACCCGCATCGAGGATGTGAAGAAGCTGCTGGCTATCGTGAAAGAGCTGGTATAAATTTCCATAACAACTGACCCTACATACGAGACAGAAGAAAAAGGCAGGAGGCCGCAAGGCCGACCTGCCTTTTTCACGTCCCCGGGCCGCAAAAGTATGGAAAAAACGCACAAAAACGGATCCGTGTGTATCATGCAAAATCACGAAAAACAGAAAACACGCGAGAAAATATTAGAAAAACAGAAAATATTTTGATAAAATAAAAATAACGTAGTAAATAGACCGGAAGGAGGCTTCTCATGTTTGAAAAAGGCGGCTATATTGTGTATGGAACGACAGGCGTGTGTCAGGTGGAAGAGATTACGGGAATGAAGATGAAGGGAGCCTCCGACGAGAAGCTTTACTATGTGCTGCGACCCTGCTTTCAGAAGGGCAATACCATCTTCACACCGGTGAACAATGAGAAAATCGCCATGCGGGCCGTCATGAGTAAAAAAGAGGCAGAGGCGCTGGTGAAACAGATTCCGGAAATTGAAGAGCTGAACGAAGCCGACGATAAAGAGCGGGAGCGCCTGTACAAGGCGGCCATCAAGAGCTGCAATCCGGGTGAGTGGATCCGGATCATCAAGACCTCGTATCTCCGAAGCCGTAAGCGGGAGGCGGAAGGAAAACGGGCCACCACGGTGGATGAGCGGTATTTCCGCGCAGCAGAGGAGCATCTGTACGCGGAGCTGGCCGTGGCGCTGGGAATGGAGAAGGACGATGTGCGACAGTATATCGGGCAGAAAATTGAACTGCTGGAAGCATAGACAGAGGATACGGTAGTGGGACGAAAAGCCGGAAAGGTTTTTCGTCCTTTTCAGATCCGGAAAAGAAAGAAAAAATTAAGAATTGGCAGATTGACAGGTGCAGCTGATTATGATAAGGTTTAATCAGATAAACCGGTTTAAAGCAATAGACTATATAACATGGAAAAGATCTGGAGGTGCAAAATCTCAATGGAAGATTTAAAGTTATACGACGCGGAATACCGTCTGTTGGAGATTGTATGGGAAAAGGAGCCCTTAAGCTCCACAGAACTTTACAAGGAATGCCTGCCGAGACTGGGCTGGAAGAAATCGACCACTTACACAGTGCTTCGAAAGCTGGTAGAACGGAAAATCCTGAAAAATGAGAACGGGGCTGTGACAGCCCTGGTAAAGAAGGAGACTGTGCAGCGTTACGAGAGCCAGGCTGTGGTGGAAAAATGGTTTGACGATTCTCTGCCGGGCTTTGTGGCAGCATTCCTCGGAGAGAAGAAGCTCAGCCGGAAAGAGGCTGAGGAACTGAAACAGCTGATTGACACTTATCAGGAAGACGGGGAGGATATGAGATGATGGACTTTATGACGGTATTGGGGAATCTGACTCTGGCTGCTTCACTGGCGGTTCTGCTGGTTCTGGCGGTGCGGGCGCTTCTTAAGCGGCTGCCCAAGCGATATCTGACGTTTTTGTGGCTGCCGGTCTTTTTCCGGGCGGTGTGTCCGGTTTCATTTCAGTCGCCTTTCAGTCTTTACCGGATTCTGAATGGAGTGCCGGGCTTTCGCTCGACAGGCGGCAGAATGACCTTTACTCTGGCCGGATACCAGAGCGCAAGAATAATGGCAGCGCTGGAGCGCATAGGAGGCGCACTGGGCAATGGAAAGGGCGCTGCGGCTGCAAATGCGGCGACGGTAACGGAGGCAGGAGCAGAGATTATATTGGAAAAGATCCTGTTTGGAATCTGGCTGGGCGGCGTGACAGTGGTGTTGCTTTACGGCCTGTTTTCCTGGCTGCGGCTGCGCCGGAAGACGGCTCTGGCAGTGAAGCTGGAAGAGGGCGTCTATGAGTCGGATCGGATAGGCTCTGCCTTTCTGCTGAGCTTTTTCCGGCCGCGGATTTATCTTCCGGCGGGACTTACATCAGAAGAACGGATTCTGGTACTGACGCATGAGAAGACCCATAAGCGGCGACAGGATTCCCGGGTAAAATTGCTGGCCTGGCTGGTATGTGTGGTACACTGGTTCAATCCCCTGCTGTGGCTGGCCTTTATACTGCTGGCCCGGGATATGGAGATGGCCTGCGATGAACAGGTGCTGGAGCAGTTGGGGACAGAGGAAAAGAAGCGTTACAGTACCTTCTTGCTGAAGCTTTCCGCGCCGGGCACGCTTCTGACTGGTACGCCGGTGGCTTTCGGAGAAAATTCTGTGAAGAGCCGGATTAAGAATATTCTCCGATATAAAAAGACCAGAGCGGGAATTGCGGCGGCAGCCGTGGCGCTGGTGGCGGGCGCAGCCTGGTTCTGCCTGTCCAATCCGGCTTCGACTTTCGACGAGGACATCATCGGCGGCGCGGACGGTCCTACTTCCATCTTTCTGGCCGGAAAACTGAGCAGTGATGAGGAAAAAATTTACGAGGTGGTAAAAACCTTTGCGGAAGCGGCAGGCAATCGGGACGCGGATACCGTCTGGGAATTGTTGAGCCCGGTGTTGCAGCACAGTGATGACCTGGGTATCCAGGTGCTGGGAGACGGGACCAGGACCATGGGCGTATCCAGCCCATTTCTGGCAGACGGCCCGACCATCAGCCTGAGCATAGGAGACGGCAGCGCGGATGCGGAGATTACCTATCCGTCCATGACCAGCGATCCTTTGTGGTGGTCCTGGAAGGATTATATTACACTGGAAAAGAACGGGGACACCTACCGTGTGACGTCCTGGAAAACGAAATATTACGATGATATCACCAGTGCTGCAGAATTTGAGGAAGCTTACCGGATGTGGCAGCCGGATTATCTGAAGTCCACGGACGAAACGGCGGATCCGGATTCCAGCTTCGCTTCCTATCTGGTGCAGAATGATTTGGCAGAGTCCTATCCGTCCTATTATGGGGAAGCATTTTCCACACCGGTGAAGGCACTGGAGACGACTCTGCACGTGTCCGGCGGCATAGGGAAGACGGAAGACGCGGATGGCGGCGATGTGTGGGTAAATTATGAGTTTCCAGACGGAACCATCCGGGTGCGGATGACCCAGCCGGGCATCGACGAGGGCAGCCGGATCTGGGTGCCGAAGGAGATTCCCATGGGGTAAAGAGAAATCTCTTACAGTTCCTTTTTGCTGCCATTCTTTATGACTGTCTATGTGGCTTCTCATCCAGATCCACCAGTATAATATCCGGTCCGATCTGTTTAATTTTGCACCAGGGAATCTCACACTCGTTTTCTTTTCCGAGAAAACCCCAGAGCTTTTCATTGGCGGTGGTAAGTAACGCCAGAATACAGCCGTTTTTCGGGTCGAAGATCAGATCCGACACGCAGCCCAGGCGCCTGCAGTCGCGGATGTTAATGACGTCTTTTTCACGTAGTTCGCAGAAGGTCATGGCAGAGGCTCCCTGAAATCGGGTTCTTGCCATAGCTTATGAAAAAGAGCTTATCCGCGTGCCGAAAAATATTTGTTTTCCGGTCATTTCTTATCATTTCCTATGACAATGATTGACATAAAACCAGAAGATGTACTATACTGGAACCATCAAAAAACCGGAGGATAACGGAATGAAGTGCCCATTTTGCAGTCAGGAAAATACAAGAGTCATTGATTCAAGACCGGCAGACGATAACAGCTCAATTCGCCGCCGCCGTCTCTGCGACGCGTGCGGAAAACGGTTTACCACCTATGAGAAGATTGAGACGATTCCGGTCATGGTAATAAAAAAAGATAACAATCGCGAGCATTACGACAGAAGCAAGATCGAGGATGGCATTCTTAGGGCCTGCCATAAGCGGCCGGTGCCTTTAAAGAGTATCAACGCGATGGTTGATGCCATTGAAGGCGACATTTTCAACCGGGAGGAGCGGGAGATTCCAAGCTCTGTCATCGGCGAGATGGTCATGGATCGCTTAAAGGATCTGGACTCCGTGGCCTATGTGCGCTTTGCCTCTGTATACAGGGAGTTTAAGGATGTGAATACCTTCTTAAGCGAACTGAAGAAGATGTTAGATAAATAAATCAGTTAGTTAGGAGAAATCATTTTGTTTCAGGCATTTTACCCGAAAGAATACGCGGATTCCACTTATGGAATTGATTTTGAAGATCTGTATCGCAGGGGTTACCGCGGCATCCTGTTTGATGTGGACAATACCTTAGTACCTCACGGAGCTCCCGCCACTGCACAGAGCGTGGAGCTCTTTAAGCGCCTTCATGAGATGGGCTTCGCCACCTGTCTTATTTCCAATAACAAGGAACCCCGGGTGCGGCCCTTTGCGGACGCCATGGAGACGCCCTTTGTATACAAAGCAGACAAGCCAAGCCGGAGGGGCTACGAGGAGGGCATGATCCGCATGGGTACAGATAAGACCAATACATTGTTTGTCGGCGACCAGCTTTTCACCGATGTGTGGGGGGCCAACCGGACGGGCATGTACTCGATTCTCACAAAACCCATCGATCCCCATGAGGAGATTCAGATTGTGTTGAAGCGCTATCTGGAAAAGATTGTGCTGTTTTTCTACAAAAGAAGGGAAGCAAAGAAATGACAGCAGAGAAGATATCGGAGCTTTTAAAGGAAAAAAATGTGGACGCGGCGCTTGTGTCCTCTCCGGCTAATATCCGCTATATCAGCGGTTTTGCAGGCACGGAGAGCTATCTGTATCTGACTCGTGAGCGGAAAGTGATTCTGACAGACAGCCGGTATACGCTGCAGGCGGAAGAGGAAGGAAAGGACTGTGAGGTCCGGACCATGAGCCGGGAGCGAAGCTATGGCGCCATGCTGGGTGAACTGCTGCGGGAAGACGGCGCGGAGCGCATCGGCTTCGAGGAGAATGCCATGCTTTACGGTACCTGGAACAATCTCTGGAAGAAGTCTGGTTTCGGGCCGGAGCACTGGGTGATGCTGGGAGACAGCCTGTCAGAGCTTCGGGTGATAAAAAATGAGCAGGAGCTTCAGTGGATGGAGAAGGCGGAAAGCATCGGCGACGCGGCATTTTCCTATATTCTGGGTGAACTGAAAGCAGGCGTTACGGAACTGGAAATCGCAGCGAAGCTGGAATATTATATGCGAAGCCACGGAGCAGAGGGAACCAGCTTTGATACCATCGTGGCGTCCGGTTACCACTCCGCCATGCCCCATGCGGTCCCCTCAGAGAAAAAGCTGGAAGCGGGCGACTTTGTGACCATGGATTTCGGCTGTAAATATCATGGCTATTGTTCAGATATGACCCGTACCGTGGTCATTGGAAAAGCAAGCGAGCGACAAAAAGAGGTCTACAACGTGGTGCTGAAGGCACAGTTGACCGCATTAAAAGGCCTGCGTCCGGGCATGACCTGCAAAGAGGGCGATAAGCTGGCCAGAGACGTGATTGCGAAAGCAGGCTACGGAGAGTATTTCGGTCATTCCCTGGGGCATTCGGTGGGACTTGAGATTCATGAGCATCCGGCTCTGTCCCCGAAGGACGGGCATGTGCTGCAGGCGGGCATGGTCGAGACCGTGGAGCCTGGCATCTATATCCCGGATTTCGGCGGCGTCCGCATCGAGGATATGGTGGTTCTCACAGAGAATGGCGTCCGCAATCTGACCCATTCGCCGAAGGAATTGATAGAAATATAGGCTGCGCGCAGAAAAAGGCTTGAAAAAGCAGACGTTTTATTATAGAATACAATTTAGGTAATTGTGTGCGAGCAGTTACAAGTTCAATTTTCATGCGCAGAAGGCTGCGCTTAAGACATTAGGAGGAAGTTTAAGAATGATTTCAGCAGGAGATTTTAGAAACGGCGTTACACTTGAGATTGAAGGCAACGTATATCAGATCATGGAGTTTCAGCATGTAAAGCCGGGTAAGGGTGCAGCTTTCGTAAGAACAAAGCTGAAGAACATCATCAACGGCGGTGTGGTTGAGAAGACCTTCCGTCCCACAGAGAAGTTCCCGGCAGCAAGAATCGACCGTGTAGAGATGCAGTATCTGTACAGCGACGGCGACCTGTACAACTTCATGAACACCGAGAACTACGATCAGATCGCGCTGAACAAGGACGATATCGGAGATTCCCTGAAGTTTGTAAAAGAGAACGAGATGGTTAAGGTATGTTCCTACAATGGCAACGTATTCGCAGTTGAGCCGCCTCTCTTTGTAGAGCTGGAGATCACCGAGACCGAGCCGGGCTTCAAGGGCGACACCGCTACAGGCGCGACCAAGCCGGCTACTGTAGAGACAGGCGCAGTTGTATATGTACCGCTGTTTGTAGAGCAGGGCGATAAGATCAAGATCGATACCCGTACAGGTGAGTATCTGTCCAGAGTCTAAGTTATCAGCTTGTAATAAAGTCAGTCCATATAAAAAGAGGAGTTTCGCGGAAAGCGAGACTCCTCTTTGTGTCTGGGATTCTCTCGCGCCGGGGTGCGGTTGCCTTGGCAACCATCTACCACTGCGCCGAGTGCGCATCCCCCGGAGGGTTTTGGGCTCTATAGGAAGTATGGCTTTCGTGCTTTAATGTGACACGGTATTTTCTACAGAGCAAAAAACCGCGCCGCCATCCCGAAGGACAGCGGCGCGGAAAACGTAT
>CAKROP010000125.1 GCA_934373375.1 uncultured Anaerosacchariphilus sp. | reverse complement strand
ATAATGGATGCCGGGCTGGCTCTCTATCTGATCGATCATAGACGATACATCCCCCGTGGTCGGCAGAATATCCACCGTCAGAGTCAGGGAAGCCACGCCGTTGATCGGAATGGTCTGATGAATCGTCAGGACATTACCCTTATAATCCGCAATGGTTTTCAGTACCAGGGACAACAGTCCCGGTTCGTCGTCCATCTGCAATACAAAGGTGATGCTTTTTCCCTTGGAATTGTCATGGAAGGGAAAAATATCATCCTTATATTTATAGAAGGAGCTCCGGCTGATACCCACCCGGTCTGTGGCTTCCTGCACGGTAATGGCCTTGGAAGAGTCCAGAAGACGCTTGGCCTCTACCACCTTCAGAAGCACCTCGGGGATTGCCTTCTGTGTGACTACAAAATACTTGCTTTTTTCTGACATCTTTTCCCTCCATGTTCGTTATCCAGAAACACTTGTGTGTCTGCCGTGGATTAAACTGTTAGAATCGTATCACACTACAGCTAAGATTGCAAGTAAAAGGATGTAGAAAATTCTTACGAATTTCCTACATCTGAAAATGCGCATATTCTATTCTTCTTCCGGCTTCACCGTAATCCATTTCAGATACGCATTGATAAACGGATCAATATTGCCGTCCATGACCGCATTCACATTGCTGATTTCCTGGCCGGTGCGGTGATCCTTCACCAGCGTATAGGGCTGCATTACATAGGATCGAATCTGGTTGCCCCAGCCGATGTCCTTAACCTCGCCGCGGATACCGGACAGCATTTCCTGATTCTTCTGCTGCTCCAGGAGATACAGCTTGGCCTTCAGCATCTGCATGGCCTTGTCCTTATTCTGGAACTGGGAACGCTCATTCTGGCACTGTACCACGATACCTGTAGGCAGATGGGTGATACGGATGGCCGATGACGTCTTATTGATATGCTGGCCGCCCGCGCCGCTGGAACGATACGTATCGATACGCAGATCCTCGTCACGAATTTCCACATTGATATCACCCTCGATATCCGGCATGACGTCCAGGGATACGAAGGATGTCTGACGCTTACCCTGAGCATTGAACGGGGAGATACGCACCAGACGGTGGACGCCCTTCTCAGACTTCAGATAGCCGTAGGCGTTCTCACCGTTGACCTGGAAGGTCACAGACTTGATACCGGCCTCGTCGCCGTCCAGATAGTCCAACACTTCCACTGTGAAGCCGTGGCGCTCCGCCCAGCGTGTATACATGCGGTACAGCATACCCGCCCAGTCGCAGCTCTCGGTGCCGCCCGCGCCTGCGTTCAGCTTCAGAATTGCGTTGTTTCGGTCATATTCTCCGGACAGCAGGGTTTTGATCGTCATAGAATCCAGCTTGGCTGCAAAGGCCTCCAGCTCCGCCTGTACCTCCGGCACCAGATCCGGGTCATTTTCCTCATTTCCCATTTCAATCAGTGTCTCGATGTCCTCGTACTGCTGCTCCAGGGCGTGATAATCCTCCGCCTCGTCCTTTAAGTTTTTCAGCTCCTTCATGCCCTCCTGGGACTTCTCCGGGTCATCCCAGTAGCCGGGAGCCTCCATCTCTCTCTCTAATTCCTCGATTCGCTTTGCCTTGTTAGCCAGGTCAAAGTGAATCCCTCAATTCTACTAATGGTCCCTGATAGCCGTTCAGTGTATATTTAAACTGATCTAATTCTACCATTTTCCCACCTCTTTCTTTATACAATTCGCGTCTGTGCGCTATTTTTAAGTATAGCAAAGGGCGTACACGGACGCAAGGAAAATGTGCGAAACAGCCCGAAAAAGGAGCCCCGCCGGACGGCAAAGCTCCCTTTCTTTCCTATATTATGTACTACTTATACCTCAAACATCAGGTCGCCGTAGGAGGGCATCGGCCACATCTCTTTGTCGACGATCATCTCCAGGGTGTCAACCGGGGCGCGAAGCTCGGCCATAGCCGGTACGATTTCCTCGTGGAAATAGTGTGCCAGCTCGGTTCCCTCCGGAACCTCCTCGGACTTCTTGTCAAGGTCAATCAGCTTCTGCAGGGCTACCTTCGTATCGGAAAGCAGGCCGCTGGTCTCAGCCAGAAGCTCGCTCTGTACGCTTGCCTCCGCGCCTGCTGCAGTTACGGAGTTCACGGTGTCTGCCAGGGACTTGGTGTACTTGATGACTGCCGGAATAATCTGCTTGCTTGCGATATCGATCATGGCCTTTGCCTCGATGTTGATGGCCTTTGCGTAGGTCTCATACTGAATCTCCGCACGGGATTCCAGCTCAGCCTTGGTGAATACGTGGAACTTCTCGAACAGACCGATGGCCTTGTCGGTGGTCAGGGCCGGGATCGCGTCTACCATGGACTTGATGTTCGGAAGTCCGCGGCGCTCTGCCTCCTCTACCCAGGCATCGGAGTAACCATTTCCGTTGAATACGATTCTCTGATGCTCAGTCAGATATTTCTTAATCAGGTCGTGTACGGCCATCTCAAAATCGTCTGCCTTCTCCAGCACGTCGCAGGCCTCTGCAAACGCCTCTGCCACGATGGTGTTCAGCACGATGTTCGGAGCCGCGATGGAATCCTTGGATCCTACCATACGGAACTCAAACTTGTTGCCGGTAAATGCAAACGGTGAAGTACGGTTACGGTCGGTGGCGTCTTTGGTCAGATCCGGCAGGGTCTTCACGCCAGTCTCCAGCTTTCCGCCCTTCAGGCTGTGTGTCGCCTCGCCGGTGCTGATCAGCTGCTCTACCACATCCTCCAGCTGCTCGCCCAGGAATACGGAAATGATAGCGGGCGGCGCCTCATTCGCGCCCAGACGGTGGTCGTTTCCGACATCCGCTGCGGACTCGCGGAGCAGGTCTGCGTGTGTATCTACGGCTTTCAGGATGCAGGCCAGTACCAGCAGGAACTGAATATTCTCATGGGGCGTAGTGCCCGGATCCAGCAGGTTGATGCCGTCATCTGTGGTGATGGACCAGTTGTTGTGCTTACCGGAACCATTGACACCTGCAAATGGCTTCTCATGAAGCAGACACTGCAGTCCGTGACGGCAGGCCACCATCTTCAGGGTCTTCATAACTATCTGGTTGTGGTCTACGGCCACATTGCACTCAGCGTAAATCGGTGCCAGCTCATGCTGCGCCGGCGCTACCTCATTGTGCTGGGTCTTGGCTGTGACGCCCAGCTTCCACAGCTCCTCATTGACCTCCTTCATGAAGGCAGCGATACGCTGACGGATGTTTCCGAAGTAATGGTCATCCAGCTCCTGTCCCTTGGGAGGCATGGCTCCGAACAGGGTACGGCCGGTGTAAATCAGGTCTTTTCTCTGCAGATATTTTGCCTTGTCTACCAGGAAGTACTCCTGCTCCGGTCCTACGGACGGGGTTACTCTCTTAGATGTGGTATTTCCAAAGAGACGAAGCAGTCTCAGCGCTTCCGCGTTGATGGCTTCCATGGAACGTAAAAGCGGCGTCTTCTGGTCAAGCGCCTCACCTGTGTAAGAACAGAACGCGGTCGGAATGCAAAGGGTCGCGCCTGCCGCATCCTGTCTTACAAACGCGGGAGAGGTGCAGTCCCATGCAGTATAGCCTCTGGCCTCGAAGGTAGCGCGAAGTCCGCCTGACGGGAAGGAAGACGCGTCCGGCTCGCCCTTGATCAGCTCTTTGCCGGAGAAGCTCATCAGCACCTTGCCGTTCTTATCCGGTGCGGTGATAAAGGAATCATGCTTCTCAGCGGTCACGCCGGTCAGCGGCTGGAACCAGTGGGTGTAATGGGTGGCACCCTTCTCGATGGCCCATTCCTTCATTTCATGGGCAATGACGTCGGCCGTGGCCAGATCAAGCTCCTTGCCCTCCTCGATGGTCTTTTTCAGTTCCTTGTACACCTTCTTCGGCAGACGCTCCTGCATCACCGCGTCGTTGAATACATTGGAACCAAAGATTTCCGCTACATTCGTAAATTCACTCATAATAGACTCCACCTTTCTGTGTAATAGAATCCGATCAAAAGAGGGCGCTCCGGCTAAAACCGGAACGCCCTCGTTCACATCGCTTTCAAATATGCTAATACCTTACACCGCTTTTTTTCAAAAATCAAGTGTAAAATCATAAAACTTTCATTTTTTTGCAATGTTACAGGTTTTTTTCGATTTATTTTATTATTTTCTGTAAAATTGCATAAATCTATACTTCAAACAGCAGATCCCCATAAGACGGCATCGGCCACATGTCTTTCGCTACCAGCATCTCCAGCTTGTCCACCGGCTGGCGGAGTGCTGCCATGGCGGGAATTACATTTTCCAGAATATAGACAGCTCTCTCCCGTCCTTCTGTCGTGGCTGCTGCCCTCTCGGTTACTTCGGTCAGGGCTTTCAGCGCAGCCTTTGTAGCAGCCAGCAGGGACGAGCAATCCTTCAGAAGCTCGATCTGTACACTGATGTTTGCCTCGGCGCAGGCCGAACGAATCTGATTGATAGAGGTTGCCAATGCGGTGGTATACTGCAGCACAGACGGGATGATATGCTTGCTGGCAATATCAACCATCGAGCGTGCCTCGATATTAATCGCTTTGGAGTAAGCCTCATACTGTATCTCCGCACGGGATTCCAGTTCGGCACGGGTGAAAACGCCAAACTTCTCAAAAAGCTGTACGGTCTTCTCCTCAGTCAGCACCGGAATGGAGTCTACCATGGTCTTGATATTCGGCAGGCCTCTGCGCTCTGCCTCCTCCACCCACTCATCGGAATAACCATTTCCGTTGAATACGATGCGCTGATGCTCAGAAGCGTACTGCTTGATCAGGTCATGAACGGCCATATCGAAGTCGTCCGCCTTCTCCAGCACGTCGCAGGCGTCGGAAAATGCCTCTGCGGCAATGGTATTCAGCACCACATTGGGCTCTGCCACGGAATCACGGGAGCCAACCATACGGAACTCAAATTTATTACCGGTAAACGCAAACGGGGAGGTACGGTTCCGGTCTGTAGCATCCTTGGCAAAATCCGGCAGGGTCCGCACACCGGTGTGCAGATGGCCGCCCTTGATGCTGTGGGTCGCCTCACCCGTACTGATAAGCTGAGACAGCACATCCTCCAGCTGGTCGCCCAGATAAACAGAGATAATCGCAGGCGGAGCCTCGTTGGCGCCCAGACGGTGATCATTTCCCACATCGGAAGCAGACTCCCGAAGCAGGGCCGCATGCTCATCCACGGCCTTCAGGATACAGGTCAGCACCAGCAGGAACTGGATATTCTCATGGGGCGTTTTACCCGGATCCAGAAGATTGATGCCGTCATCGGTAGTCAACGACCAGTTATTGTGCTTACCGGAACCATTGACCCCGGCAAAAGGCTTCTCATGAAGCAGACACTGCAGGCCATGAAGATAAGCCACCTTCTTCAACGTCTCCATGATCAGCTGATTGTGATCCACAGCCACATTACACTCCGCATAAATGGGTGCCAGTTCATGCTGACCCGGAGCCACCTCATTATGCTGGGTCTTGGCCGACACGCCCAGCTTCCACAGCTCCTTATTTACATCCTCCATGAAATCCGCAATCCGCTCGCGGATCACACCGAAATAATGATCATCCAGCTCCTGTCCTTTCGGCGGCATGGCGCCAAACAGAGTCCGACCGGTAAAAATCAGATCCTTTCGCTTCAGATACTTCTCCCGATCCACCAGGAAATACTCCTGCTCCACACCTACAGACGGTGTCACACGGTTGGAGGTCGTATTGCCAAATAGTCTGAGCAGGCGTAAAGACTGCTTATTAATGGCCTCCATGGAACGAAGCAGCGGCGTCTTCTGATCGAGAGCCTCACCCTTATAAGAACAGAACGCCGTCGGAATATACAGAATTGCCCGGGAACCGTCCTCATCCTTCTTCACAAAAGCCGGAGAAGTGCAGTCCCAGGCCGTATAACCTCTCGCCTCAAAAGTGGCGCGCAGGCCTCCGGACGGGAAAGAGGACGCGTCCGGCTCACCCTTTACCAATTCCTTACCGGAGAACTCCATCAGTACCTTCCCATCCGCCTTGGGCGCGGACAGAAACGCGTCATGCTTCTCCGCCGTCGCGCCGGTCAGAGGCTGGAACCAATGGGAATAATGGGTTGCGCCCTGCTCCAGCGCCCATTCCTTCATCTCATGGGCCACCACATCAGCCACCGCCAGGTCCAGCTCCTTACCCTCCCGGATCGTCTGCTTCAGCTCCTTATAAATCTTCTTCGGCAGCCGTTCCTGCATAACCGTATCATTAAACACATTTTCGCCGAAAATCTCGGAAATATTCGTCTTCCCTTCCATAATCCTCTCCCCGTATTCTCTTTGTTTTCAGTTACCATATTTCACAAAAAATTTCTTTACCTAGTACTTTAACACGATTTTTTTCTGCTGTCGATATAAAATACCCCTGTTTTTTATTATTTCTGCTACTATCCTTTTATCACAGGCGCCGCCCTCTTGCCAGTGGAGCTTCGTCCCCACTGCCCGCCCCTCCCTCATTCCCAAACGTATATCTCTGCCAAGACGGACGGATGCTCCCTTGGAAACTTTTAGCGAATTTTGCGTCGCGACGCGCAGGCTGGCAGCATCTGAAGGAGGCCCTGTTTGAGGG
>CAKROP010000124.1 GCA_934373375.1 uncultured Anaerosacchariphilus sp. | reverse complement strand
TATTTTGTAATACCGTACTTACGATTGAATTTATCAATACGTCCACGAGCTGCAGCAGCCTTCTGCTGACCTGTGTAGAATGAGTGGCACTTGGAGCAGATTTCTACGTGGATGTCCTTCTTTGTAGAACCTGTTACAAATGTGTTGCCGCAGTTGCAGGTTACGGTTGCCTGATAATACTCCGGATGGATTCCTTCCTTCATGATTTTCACCTCTTCAAATTTATTTTGTGAACTTCTGGTTGCTGTTTCCCGGCCAATGCTGTTCCGATGTTTCCGCAGCAAGCTATCCCGGGCTATCCCTGCAAGTCCCTGCAGTTGAGCTGAACGTACACGTCTTGCACATACAACAGCTTTTAGATTATAGCACAGACCTGGCTTGATTACAAGCGGAAAGATCATATTTTTGAAAATATTTTTGAAAATATTTTCAGGCCGACGAAA
Source organism: uncultured Anaerosacchariphilus sp. (assembly GCA_934373375.1). Classification (GTDB taxonomy): domain Bacteria; phylum Bacillota; class Clostridia; order Lachnospirales; family Lachnospiraceae; genus Laedolimicola. The sequence continues at coordinate 6,206 of CAKROP010000124.1, read as the reverse complement.
GGCTTTCTACGCAGCTTTATCACTCTTTTTGCTGCAAAACCCTTCATCGGCAATTCCTTGCAGACACTTTATAACATAAAAATCCTGCGGACTGATCATCTCATTCGTCCGCAGGATTCCATCTGTCACTTCTATTATAGAAGTTTTTTATTTTAAGCTGCCTCGGTACCTTTCTTTTTATTGAAAAGCTCCTTGCCCGAAGTGTATACAATAATCACACCCAACAGCATCAGCAGAATCGCCAGCACAAGCTGCAGTCCCTCTACCATGAATACGCCGGTTCCTGCTGAAAATGCCTTTACCATGGCGATAGCTCTCTGTACCAGTGCCGTAAATGTTACACAAAGCATCACGATAAGGGGCGGGAACAGGGTCCGGTTCTCACGGCCTGTCACCTTCAGGAATACGCAGAGAGTAATCAGCACCAGTGCACTTAAGAGCTGGTTTGCGCTTCCGAACAGCGGCCAGATATTCGCATAGCCAATCTGAGTCAGGATGTAACCAATCAGCAGGGTAACTACGGTGGAGAAGTACTTATTGCAGAGCAGCTTTCTCCAGCCTTCCGCATGCTCCATATCGTCTACGCTGAACAGCTCCTGGAAGGACATACGTCCAATACGTGCTACAGCGTCCAGACTGGTGAGCGCCAGGGCGGATACGCACATGGTCATAAAGCACTGGGCGATATAAACCGGCAGACCGAACATCTCCAGGAATCCGGCTACGCCGTTGGAGAAAATCTGGAACGGAGTTCCCACTGCCGCGGTTCCGTCTGCGGATGCTGCAGCGCCTGCCACACAGAGGGCCAGAACAGCCAGAAGGCTTTCCAGAACCATGGCGCCGTAACCAACCTTTACCATATCCTTCTCATTTTCAATGGTCTTGGATGAGGTTCCGGAGGATACCAGGCTGTGGAAACCGGATACCGCGCCGCAGGCTACGGTAACGAACAGGATCGGGAACAGGTTCCCAAGCTTCTCATTCTGGAAACCGGTGTAGACCGGCAGGTTCATATTCGGATGAGCCACCAGAAGTCCTGCTACCGCGCCGAGAATCATGCCCACGAACATGAAGGTGGTCATATAATCACGGGGCTGCTTCATCAGCCACATAGGTAATACAGATGCCAGGAAAATGTAAGCAAAGGTCACATACAGCCAGGTGCTCTTACCTGCTATCAGCGGCATATTCATGCCGAGGGCCAGGGAAGCAAAGGTGAACAGCAGTCCTAAAACAACCTCTTTCCAGCCGTCCAGGTTAAACTTCTTCTGAAGCAGTCCGAAGACTACCGCAAAGCCCATGAAGAACAGGGAAATGCTTCCGGCTGCGCCATTTACATTTGCAAGCTCTGCAAGAACCGTTGTGCCCTCTTCGGTAACCATGTAGGCATTGAAGGTTCCGGCTACCATGTCGGCGAAGGCTGCGATGACAATCAGGGTAAACAGCCAGCAGAACAGCAGGAACAGCTTCCGTCCGGTCTTGCCGATATATTTCTCAATCAGCAGTCCCATGGATTTTCCTTCGTTCTTCACACTGGCATACAGGGCTCCGAAATCTGTGACGGCTCCGAAGAAAATGCCGCCAATGAGAATCCAGAGCAGTACCGGAAGCCAGCCAAAGGCTGCTGCCTGAATAGCTCCGGTCACAGGGCCTGCGCCCGCGATGGATGAAAACTGATGGGCAAATACGACCCAGCCGTTGGTAGGCACATAATCCTGACCATCCTCTTTGGTCACTGCCGGGGTCTTGGCCTTCGGATCGATGCCCCATTTCTTCGCCAGCCAGCGGCCATATAAGGTGTAGCCGGCCAGCAGGCATACTGCTGCGATTACTACGATAACAAGCGTGTTCATAATGTTACTCCTCCTCGATGTCTTTTATGTTTACGTCTTTGGTTTCGCCTGTCTCATTATCAAATCATCTTATGAATCAAAAAAAGCCTCCGCCTTCTCAGATTTTTCTGAAGAAGACGAAGGCTTTTAAATCCTCCGCGTTACCACTTCTCTTGCTGACTCGATCGCTGTCAGCCTCTCAGTCACGTCCTCGAGCTCGTCCGGTCTCTTTTGTATCCCGGCTGCTTCCCGATTGAACATGTGCCCCGATAACGGCGGGCTTCCGGTTCCGACTACTTCTTGTGATATTTTCATCTGAACTGCTTGCAGGGGATGAATCTTTTTCCTGCCTGTTCCCTCACACCGACCGGGAACTCTCTGAAAAGCATTCTGAAAAAAATCCTTGTCCTGTTCATTGCATTTGACTTATGAAACAGTATGTTTGCATTATAATCCTCTTTTTTCAAAAGTCAAGAGGGAAATTTGAAAAAAAGTTGTACTTTTTCCGATACACACTTTTAGATAAACTTGTTCTTTTTCACAGTCTGCACAAATTCCGCGTTGTTCTTGGTGCGGGCAAACATGTTCAGGATATTCTCCACAGCCTCCTCCGGCTTCAGTCCGTTGAGCCCCTTACGGATAATATCCATGGCCTCCAGCTCCTCAGCTGTCAGAAGCAGATCCTCCCGACGGGTGCCGGACTTTGGAATATCGATGGCCGGGAATACGCGCTTCTCCTGAAGCTTCCGGTTCAGCACCAGCTCCATATTACCGGTTCCCTTGAATTCCTCATAAATGACGTCGTCCATCTTGCTTCCGGTTTCTACCAGTGCTGTGGCCAGAATCGTCAGGCTGCCTCCCTCGCGCATATTGCGGGCAGCGCCGAAAAAGCGCTTGGGCATATGCAGAGCCGCCGGATCGAGACCGCCGGACAGGGTACGGCCACTGGGCGGAACCGTCAGATTGTAGGCCCGGGCCAGACGGGTGATGCTGTCCAGCAGAATGACCACGTCCTTGCCGCTCTCCACCAGACGCTTCGCGCGCTCGATGACCATCTCCGCTACTCTCTTATGGTGCTCCGGCAGCTCATCGAAGGTGGAATGAATCACCTCCACATTCGGCCCCTCGATAGCTTCTTTGATATCCGTAACCTCCTCAGGGCGCTCGTCAATCAGCAAAATCAACAGCTGCATGTCCGGATGATTCCGGGTCACGGACTTGGCCACATCCTTCAGAAGAGTGGTTTTACCAGCCTTGGGCGGGGACACGATCATGCCTCGCTGTCCCTTTCCGATGGGGGAAATCAGATCGACGATCCGCATGGCGGTGCTTCCGCCCGGGCGCTCCAGATGGATCCGCTGGTTCGGGAAAATCGGAGTCAGATCCTCGAAATTCCGTCTTCTGGCCGCCTCCTCAGGGCGCAGTCCGTTCACAGTCTTTAAGTATAGAAGCGCCGCGAACTTCTCGGTCTGGGCGCGGACTTTTATGTTCCCGCAGAGGATATCGCCTGTCTTCAGGTTATATCTGCGGATCAGGGCCGGATTGATGTAAATGTCGTTTTCACCCGGCAGATAATTGTCGCTTCGGATAAAGCCGTAGCCGTCTGCCAGCACCTCCAGAATACCGTTGGCTACCTGGCCGCTATCCAGGTTGGTGGGCTGCTCCTGCTGGGGCTGAACCGTGGTCTGGGGCTGTGGCGCTGCGCTGCGGTCATAGGCGGGGCGCTCGTAGGTGCGCTGTTCGCAGCGATCGTTCCGATCCGGACGCTCGTAGCGTTCGTTTCGTTCCGGACGGTCATAAGTGCGCTCCGGTCTCTCATATCGTTCATTGCGGTCATAGCGGTCATTTCTGTCGTAACGCTCCTGTCTCTCCGGACGCTCATAGCGATCCGACCGCTCTGTGCGCTCATAACGTGTTGGCCGTTCTGTACGTTCCGTTCTCTCCGCTCTCTCCCGCTGCTCTCTCTGCTCCTGACGCTGCTCATAGCGCTCCTGCCGTTCCTTCTGATACTTCTCCGTCTGGGCAATCTGCTCCTGGCGGCTCACTTCCTCGTCCTTCTCCAGCATCCGCGTAATCAGATCGCTTTTTTTCAGCGTGGACGTTCCTTTCATTCCTCTGGTTTTCGCGATACCCTTCAGCTCAGCCAGCGGCAATGATTCATACTGTTCTCTGGTCATTCCCTGTCCTCCTCATTCTATGCCTGTCAACTCTGTAATTTAAAATACGCAGACTTCTGCATTCTTTCTCATTGGGAATCCCGCCCGGATACAGGACGGATCGAAATTTTGAATTTATTATATCCTATTTTCTTCCTGTTTGCAATTCTATTTTTACTTCACAATCCGCCAAACTAATGATAAAATAAGAGAAATTAAAACAGGATGGTGTCTATTGTGATAAAAAAACTGATTTTGCCCGTTTATCTGTGGGCACACCGGCTGATGATGAAAATCTGCTGGAATATTTTCATACATTTTCCCCTGGACCGTAAAAAGGTAATCTTCAGCAATTTCAACGGCGGCGGCTACGGCGATAACCCCAAGTTTATCGCTCAGGAATTCTTAAAACGAAACCTTGGCTGGAAGCTTTACTGGGTATCTGCCTCGGACTACGCTCTGCCCGAAGGCATTACGCCTGTTCGGCCCAATACAATCGCTTTTGCCTGGCATATGGCCACGGCGGGCACCTGGATCGATGATACGAGAAAGCTCTATTATTTCAAAAAGCGGCCCGGCCAGTTCTATATCCAGACCTGGCACGGAGGATTGGGTCTTAAAAAAGTGGAAAAGGACTGCGAAGAAGCCCTCTCCAAGGAGTATGTAGCCTACGCGAAAATCGATTCGAAAAACATGGATCTTCTGCTGGCCTGCTGCCGCTGGGAGAGCGAATCCTACCGGGAGGCTTTCTGGTACGATGGCCCGATTCTGGAAAAGGGCATCCCGAAAAATGACATTTATTTTGAAGATCCCGCGCCCTATATCCGAAAGGTCCATCAGCACTTCGGCCTGCCCGAAGGCACGAAGCTGGCCCTCTACGCCCCCACCTACCGGGACAGCCGCAAGACCGATATGTACAACCTGGACTACAGCCAGCTCCTGTCCACGCTTGAGAAACGCTTTGGCGGCAGCTGGGCCGTTCTGGTGCGGATGCATCCCAATGTCAGCTATAAAGACTACCCACTGACCTATACAGACCGCATTCTGAACGCCAGCCCCTACGAGAATATGCAGGAGCTCCTGGTGGCCTCCGATATCATCATCAGCGACTACTCCGGCTGCGCCTTCGACTTCCCCATGATCGGCAAGCCCGGCTTCCTCTACGCCGAGGATTACGAGGAAATGAAGCGCACCAAGGACTATTATTTCCAGCTGGAGGACCTGCCCTTTACGCTGGCGCTCACGAATGAACAGCTCATGGAGCAGATCGAGCATTTTGATGAGAATGATTATCAGAAGAAGTGTAAGGAATTCTGCGATATGCTGGGATTTTATGATGACGGACATGCGTCTGAAGCGGTGGTGGATCTGATTCTTGAGAAGATGAAATCATAAATTCATGTCAACATTCGCTGTCTGTCAATCATACAAATATGTTGACTCACCTGCACTCATTATATTTATGCCGGAAAGCGGCTACGCCATATCAAATGCAGCCGCCTTCCTATTTTCTATTGATATTTCTTTGTGCTTATCGTATAATTAAAAAATCAGAAACGGGTTTTCACCACACTGCTTGTTGTGGCTTTCCCGTTTCTTTTTTCTTATTCTACCACGATATCCAGCTCCTCATAAATTCCGACCTGTATCTTTTCTCCGAATTTATGCAGTACCGGCACCCCATCATCGTCCTGCCGGTATACAATAACCGATTCCCGGATAGGATCCACGATCCAGTACTCCCGGACTCCCGCCATCAGATACAGATTCATTTTTCTCAGATAATCCATCCGCTTACTGGACGGCGACACAATCTCAATCACCCAGTCCGGCGCTCCGTGGCAGCCCTTATTATCCAGCTTATCCGGGTCGCAGATGACAGAGATGTCCGGTTCCACGTAGGCGTCATTTCCCTTGTCGTCTTTCAGAAACACCCCGAAAGGTGCCGGGAATACCTCGCATTTTCCATGTTTGGAGCGAATATAATGCTCAATTTCATAGCTTATGGAATGTACCAATCTCTGATGCCCCGTACTCGGCGGCGCCATCATGTACAATTCTCCCTCCAACAGTTCCGCTCTCTCGCCCTCCGGCAGAGCAAAGATATCCTCCAACGTATAAATTTCCTGTTTCATCAAAGGCATAGCCATACCTCCTCTTATCTCCTTTCCTGATTATAATGGATTTTTTGTTTGAAGTAAAGGCTTCCGCATCTTTG
>CAKROP010000123.1 GCA_934373375.1 uncultured Anaerosacchariphilus sp. | reverse complement strand
GGACAGCCGCCTGCCCAGAGCCGCGGAAATGGTACTCTTTCCGGTTCCCATAAATCCTATCAGAAATATATTCATATGCTCCTGTATCCTTCCTGCAAACTATACTCTATTTTAGTATATCTTTCCAGCCACGTCAAATTCAATTTACGGAGTCACATTCCGAACAAATGTGTCTTTCCCGGAAGTCAAATAGAGAGCATCTACTATTTCATAGATACTCTCTATCCTATGTATGCTTATGATACCCTTAACGATTCAAGGTCGCCAGCACGCCCTTTGCAATGCCTTTTGCTACGCTGTTCTCGTAGACGTCGTCCGCCAGGCTGCTGCCCTCGCTCTCGTTGCTCAAGTAACCGGCCTCCACCAGAACCGCCGGCATATCCGTATCATTTACAATAGAAAAATCGCAGGAATTACTTCCCTGATCCTTCGCGCCGGTCTCCTTTACCAGGGCTGCGTCGATATTCTCCGCCAGAGACTTGCTTTCCTTGTCGCCATTCGCATAATTGACATGTACGCCGCTCTGACTGCTGTCATCCTCGGAATAATTGCAGTGTACGCTGACCAGAAGATCCGCGCCGGATGCGTTGACTGCCGCCACACGTTCCTCCTTGGACAGATAGGAATCGTCCTCCCGTGTCATTACCACCTGATAGCCCTGACTTTCCAGCATGATTTTCAGCTTCGCACAGATGTTCAGATCCGCTTCTTTTTCCTCAATAGCCGCGCTGCTCATGCCGGTATCCCGGCCGCCGTGTCCCGGATCAATGGCGATCACATAGGTACTGCCCTGTGCGGAAATCTTCACACCACTTCCGCCGCCTGTGAACTTTGAAACCGCAAATATGATACCGCCTGCGATGGCTGCCACAACCAGTATAATCACTACAAACAGGAGTGCCCGGCGGCACTTTCTGCGCTTTATCTCTTCCTGACGGCGCTTTCTGGCTGCCGCCCTGCGCCGACGCTCCGCCGGGCTCATTTCATTCTTGTCAATTGTGTCCATCTTATGGTCCCCCTGTGTTATTTTTCCCATTTATCGCAAAGAGCCTGGATCTGATCCGCCAGCTTCGCAATATCCTTATTGGTCCAGCCCTTACACTGGTCAATGAGCCGCATCAGGCGCCTGCCCGCCTCCACCAGACGATCGTAGACGGTCGTACCGGCCTTGGCACTCTTACGCTGCTCCTTTACGATGCGCTCCTGGTTGCCCTCTGCAATCCGGCTGTTGGTGGCCAGATCCCAGATTTCTCCGGTATAGGGTGCCGTGGTGGTAAAGCCGTACTCCTCATGCAGGCAGGCTGCAAAGGCATCGCAGACCTGATCCTCGCCGTGTACCACGAAGACCCGCTGAGGCTTTGTACGAAAACCCTGCATCCAGCTAATCAGGCCCTCCTTATCCGCATGACCACTGATACCGGCCAGAACTTCAATGTGCGCCTTAACTTCCACCGGCTCGCCAAAAAGCTTCACTTCGTTCGCGCCCTCCACCAGAGAACGGCCCAGTGTCCCGACTGCCTGATAGCCCACGAACAGAACTGTGCTTTCCGGTCTCCACAGATTGTGCTTCAAATGATGACGGATACGCCCCGCCTCGCACATACCGGACGCAGAGAGAATCACCTTCGGCTCATCATCAAAATTGATCATTTTAGACTCGTCACTGGTAATAGAAAGGCTTAAACCCGGGAAACTGATGGGATTGATACCTTTCTTTACAAGCGCCAACGTCTCCTCATCAAAACAATCATACATGTTTTTATTGAAAATGGTGGTGGCCTGTACTGCCAGAGGACTATCTACGTAGACCTTGAAGCCGTCATGTCCGTGTATCAGCTTCTTTGCCGTGATCTCCCGCCGAAAATACAGCATCTCCTGGGTACGCCCTACCGCGAAAGACGGAATCACCACATTGCCGCCACGGTCAAAGGTCTCCTGGATAATCCGGGTCAGCTCCTTTACATAGTCCGGCTTCGGACCATGGCTGCGGTCTCCGTAGGTGGACTCAATCAGTACATAATCCGCAGTCTCCACATGAGCCGGATCCTTTAATATCGGCTGATGAAGATTGCCGATGTCGCCGGAGAATACCAGCTTTTTCTCGACACCGTCCTCCTGAAGCCAGACCTCAATACACGCTGAACCAAGCAGATGTCCCACATCAGTAAACCGGATATCAATTCCGTCCGCAAGATGAATCCGTTCTCCGTACGGACAGCCACAGAACAGCTTCGACGCGCCGTCCGCATCCGCAATAGTATACAGCGGCACATATTCCGGCTTTCCGGCACGCTTTGCCTTTCGGTTCCGCCACTCCGCCTCAAACTCCTGAATGTGGGCACTGTCGCGGAGCATGACCTCACAGAGATCGCTGGTAGCATAAGTGGAAAAAATAGTCCCCTTAAAGCCCCGCTTGTATAATAAAGGCAGCAGGCCCGAATGATCAATGTGCGCATGCGTCAGAAGCACATAGTCAATATCAGCAGGATTCACCGGAATTTCCTGATTATCATAGATGTCCGGCCCCTGTTCCATACCACAGTCTACAAGTATCACCTTTTTGCAGGCCTCAAGCATATGACAGCTGCCTGTCACCTCGTGGTCCGCACCCAGAAATGTCAGCCTCATAGTCTCATCTCCCTAAAATATAGATACTGTTTTTGCTACCTTTATTATACCGTTTGGTATATAAAAAGACAATGCTCTTTCGAAAAATTTAAGGTTTAAATGCGCGCAGCCCGAAGTCTCGCAATCTCATCCGTCCAGCCTGCGTCGTCATTTGGCGTCTCCAGAATAAAGGGAAGCTCCCGGAGCGCCGGATGATTGATAATACGGGTGAAGGCCTCCCAGCCGATGTGCCCCTCGCCGATGCGGGCGTGACGATCCTTATGGCTGCCGCGATCATTCAGACTGTCGTTCAGGTGAATGGCTTTCAGACGATTCAAACCGATCACTTTGTCAAATTCTGTAAGTATACCATCCAGATCGCCGACGATATCATAGCCTGCGTCCCACACATGACAGGTATCCAGGCAAACGCCCAGCTTCTCAGAAAGCTCTGTCCGGTCGAAAATTTCCTTAAGCTCTTCAAAGCTTCTTCCCACCTCGCTGCCCTTTCCGGCCATGGTCTCCAGAAGCACCGTGGTGGTCATGTCCGGAGACAGAGAAGCGTTCAGCATCTCACTGATCAGGCGAATCCCCTCTTCCGCACCCTGCCCCACGTGACTGCCGGGATGAAAGTTATAATAATTGCCGGGCGTAAACTCCATGCGCTTCAGGTCATCCCGAAAAGCCTCGCCCGCGAAGCGGCGGGTGTCCGCCTTATCGGAACAGGCGTTCAATGTATAGGGCGCATGGGCCACGATTTTTCCAAACTCGTTTTCCCGCGCAATACCCTGAAACCGTTCCACGTCTGCCGGGTCGATGGCTTTGGCGCTGCCGCCCCGGGGATTGCGGGTAAAAAAGGCAAAGGTACCGGCCCCCAGCTTCAGCGCCTGCTTTCCCATGGCTTCATAGCCTTTGGCCGATGAAATATGACTTCCGATATAAAACATGCCGTTTTTCCTACAGGGCGCGCTCCTTTAAGGTTACGCTGACCCAGCCCTTTCCGTATTCTTCGCTCTCATAATTGAAGCCCACTTCCAGTCCCACAGGAGAATAAAAGTATGCGGACTCCTGCGGATCGGACAGCAGCTTTAACAGCTCTTCGTCTGTGCTGTTGGTGACGAAATCCACGCCGCCGTTCTGGGTCTGATCCTGGGCCCGGAACCGCATAACCAGCTCCTCGTCAATATCAATCATTTCCGACGGCGCGATCTGCTCGCCGGTCTCAATCCGGAAATTCAGGGCAGTCAGCTTCGGCAAGGCGCCATCCTCCCCGGAAAGTCGGTGCTGAAATACCACGCTGATCTCCTGGTCATCCATATAGGTCACATAACCGCTGGTGGTAATGCCATCGGGGAAATTCACATAGGAATCACTATACTGCTCAGCCGCCCGCTTAACAGCCGCATTGATGGCCGAATAGTCCGCCGTGCTGTCCGCGTCCTTCGCCCGAAGCTCCGGATAAGTCACGTAATACCCTGTAGTATCATCATCCGCGGACGCCCAGCGGGACTCGGTCAGCCAGTCAATGGTATAGGCTGCGTCCTCATTGATGTCATCCACGATTTCCTTATAATACGCGTCGTCTTCACTCGGTTCATAATCTTCAGAATCATCGTAGTAGTCGCCATAGTCGTCATAATAATCGGAGCTTCCCGCCGTATCCTGCGCGGCATGGAAAATCAGGCGGCTCACATTCATGGTAACCACAATCAGAGCGCCAATCAGAAGTATGGCGCCGAGAATGCTTAAGATGATCACCCAGCCTTTCGTCTTCTTTTTCTTCGGACTGTTTCCCATTCCGTAATTCTGCGCCGGCTGCTGTACGCTGCCAAACCGTCCGCTGTAACCGCAGCTCCGGCAGACGCCGTCCTGCATCAGGGCTCCGCAGCGCGGGCAAAAATCAAAATCTCTGTTTTCACTCATTGTTCTTCTCCTGTCAGTTCATCCAGATTTTTTCCGTAAGCATCTATAAAATAGGTCAAAAACAGCTCTGCCTCCCGCACCTTAAGCCGGTGAAGCTGCTCCAGGGTTGTCTCTCTGGCACGGACAAATTCCCGGTTGCCGCACCCCTCCTCTTCGATACATTTGATATAGGCTGACAGCTTATCCGCAGCTTTTACAAGCTTCCAGAGATAAGCATCTTCCTCCTGATTCGTAAATATTCCTTCATAGGATACGCGCATTTCTTCCGGAAGCATGGAAAGAAGAGTCTGGCCCGCCTTCTGTTCGATTTCTTTATAGGTATGCCGAATCTCCGGGTTATAATATTTTATGGGTGTCGGCATATCCCCGGTAATGATCTCCGTCGCATCATGGTACATGCCAAGCACCGCGGCCCGATCCGCATTCAGCTCTTTGCCCAGATAAATGTTGCCAATCACAGCCAGCGCGTGGGCAATCATAGAGACCTCCAAGCTGTGCTCACTTAGGTTCTCTGCCCGGGTATTGCGCATCAGCGCCCAGCGGTCGATGTATTTCATCCGGGACATCATGGCAAAATAGTTATTCATGCTTCTTTCCCTTCTTTTCCTGAATCAGGCAGATATTGCTGGCCCAGAAGCTGCTGTATTTTCTCCCGTATTCCTGATATTCCTTCCAGGAGATAAAATATTCTTTTCCCCAGGAAGAAATCTGCAGATAGCCGTTCTCCATACCGGTGACCACCACATAATGAGCCTTTGTTTCGGTGGCAGGCAGATAGACGCCGTTTTCCTGGCGGTACAGGGTCAGCTTTTTCTTCCGCCAGAAAGGGATGTTCTGGCCGATGGCCAGAATCACCGGATAGTCCTTTGACAGACTGTCCTGAATCCGCTCCAACATTTTACCGGAGCTTAAGCACCATCTGGCACGCAGATCGATCCGGTAATGGCGAAAATACCGGTTCATCGCCCGGGCAAGCTGGAAATTTGGCACGCCGAAGCCCGGGATAATGCCCAGATAGCGCTTATTCATCTTGCGCAGATAACGCTCATAGCGGGGATAAGAAAGACAGCCGTCCTCCCGCAGCATGCCATACAACAGATCCGTATTGCAGGGCAGCCGGTGAATGCCCAGATAAATCAGCACGTCGCCCATAGCCACTACGCCGCAGCCGTATTTCCGCATCATATAGCCGGCGGCCCAGTTCTGATTTCCCCCGAAGGATTTATCCGCCTGCGTCTTTACCGCAAGATAGGTATGCCTTAGACAGCAGCGTCTGTTCTCCATAGACTTTCTCCTTTAAACGACAGTTCCCATGAAATAAAAGCCCTTACATTCGTCCAGACTGACGTTGATATACTGTCCGATCTGGGACGCTTCGCCCGGGAAATGAACCAGCAGGTTGTTGCTCATGCGGCCTGTCACATAGCCGGGCTTGTGGTCGTTGACCTCCTCAATCAGGACCTCCTGAACAGTTCCGGTATAGCGGGCGGTCTGCTCTCTGGCACAGCTCTGTACCAACGCCAGGAGCTTGTCAAAACGGACTTTATTGTCCGCATCCGGCACCTGATTTTCCATGGTGGCAGCAGGCGTTCCGGTTCGTTTGGAATAGATAAAGGTATACGCGTTATCGTAATGGACTTTCCGCACCACATCCAGGGTCTCCTCGAAGTCCTCGTCAGTCTCGCCCGGGAAGCCCACGATGATATCGGTAGTCAGGGAAATATCCGGGATCTCCCTGCGAATCTTCTCCGCCAGCTCCAGATACTGCTCCTTGGTGTACTTACGGTTCATGGCCTTTAAGATCCGGCTGCTTCCGGACTGCAGGGGCAGGTGCAGATGACGGCAGATCTTCTTCGATTCCTTCATAACCTGAATCAGCTCGTCGGACAGATCCTTCGGATGAGACGTCATAAAACGGATCCGGCGAATGCCGTCAATCTTCTCCACCTCGCGGAGAAGCTGCGCAAAGGTCATCGGATTCTCCAGATTCTTTCCATAGGAATTGACATTCTGGCCCAGCAGCATGACCTCGGTCACGCCGTCCGCAGCCAGCTTCTCGATTTCCCGGATAATGTCCTCAGGCTTCCGGCTCCGCTCCCGGCCACGCACATAGGGTACAATAC
>CAKROP010000122.1 GCA_934373375.1 uncultured Anaerosacchariphilus sp. | reverse complement strand
GCGCGGACCCGAATAACAACAGCAAGCTGCGTGACGTCATTGCCAAGGCAAAGGCGGCCAACATGCCCAACGATACCATTGACCGCGGTATCAAGAAAGCGGCAGGAAACGCCAATGCTGTTAATTATGAGTATGTATCTTATGAAGGCTATGGACCCAACGGCATCGCTATCATTGTAGATGCGCTGACCGACAACAAGAACCGTACCGCGGCCAATGTAAGAAGCGCCTTTACCAAGGGCAACGGCTCCATCGGCAACCAGGGCTGTGTATCCTATATGTTTGATAAGAAGGGACAGATCATCGTAGACCGCGAGGAGTGCGATATGGATCCGGACGATCTGATGATGCTGGCGCTGGACGCAGGGGCAGAGGATTTCTCCGAGGAAGAAGACAGCTTCGAGATTTTGACCGATCCGGATTCTTTCAGTGAAGTACGTGCTGCGCTGGAGGAAAAGGGAATCCCCATGGCAGAGGCAGAGGTTACCATGATTCCGCAGACTTACGTAACTCTGACTGACGAGGACGCGGTTAAGAATCTGCAGAGAACACTGGATCTTCTGGATGAGGATGACGACGTGCAGAATGTATATCATAACTGGGACGAGTAATCGGGAGGAGTACATATGGATCTGGTAGCATACGGAGAGAGTTATAATCAGGCCATGCAGGGCATCGAGGATATGCTTCTGACAGAGGGCAATCCCATGACTTCCTTTAAGAAAAGCGTGTATCCGGAAGCGTTTCAGGCTTACCTGCGTAAGCATCTGGACACGATTAACGCCATTGAGGCTGTATACCAGCAGGAAGAAAATCCGGCTGCCTGGCTTAATAAGCTGGCAGAGCATCTGGTGGACTGTGCCCGGGCGGAGCTTGAGAGCATTCCCAAGAAAGGAAAGAAAAATGAACAGCAGATCAATTACAATATGATCCTGGCTGTTTATGTATTTCCGGCGATTCTGGAGCAGAAGCAGAAGAATGATTCCGCAGAGCCGCTGACGGATGTGTTGGTAGCGAAGTGGAACGAAGCGTTTAAGACATCGGTAGGCAAGGCGGATTATGAGAAAATAGAGCAGGGTTTCCACCGAAAGTTCTGTTATATTACGACCGCGGCCTGTGAGCGCCAGGGCAAAGCTGACGACTGCTATGAGCTGGAGCTTTTACGTTCTTATCGCGATGAGTATCTTCTGAAGCGTGAGGACGGCGAAGCAATGGTAAAGGAATATTACAATATCGCCCCCACTATCGTGAACCGTATCGGACGACAGGAAGACGCAGACGCTGTATACGAAGAGATCTGGAATGATTATCTTATGGATTGCATCCACAAGATCGAAAACGGCGAGAATGAAGCATGCCGGGAGCGCTATACAGAGATGGTATATGATCTGAAGAACCGCTACATGGCTTAAGCTTTCGAACAGGTATAAATGCCCTGACCGGAAAGCATACTAAAGAAAAAGTATGTGAGAAAGGTCAGGGTATTTTTTATGGAAAAGGAGAAACAGCAGCAGGCAGAAGCTCAGAAAGAACAGAACCAGGAAATCAAGGATTATGGTCAGGTGACGCTTGAAGAAGGCGAACATAGAATCCGTCTTTTGAATATTATCGGCGAGATCGAGGGGCATGAGTGTCTGGCGTCTAACGCGAAAACTACCAAGTATGAACATGTGATTCCACAGCTTGCGGCCCTGGAGGACAGCCGGAGCGAGGAGGGTCTCCTGGTTCTCATCAACACGGTGGGCGGTGATGTGGAATCGGGACTTGCCATAGCGGAAATGATCGCGTCCTTAAGCAAGCCTACGGTGTCACTGGTTTTAGGGGGCAGCCATTCCATCGGTGTGCCGCTGGCAGTCTCAACGGATTATTCCTTTATTGTTCCCACCGGAACCATGATGATTCATCCGGTACGGATGACCGGATTGATTATCGGCGTTCCTCAGACTTTTGATTATTTTCAGAAAATTCAGGCCCGGATTTCCGGTTTCATCACCACCCACAGTACTATTTCGGGAGAACGGCTTTCGAAGCTTATGCTGGAAACGGGAGAGCTGACAAAAGATGTGGGCTCTGTCCTGGTAGGCGGCCAGGCTGTGAAGGAAGGACTCATTAATGAGATAGGGGGAATCGCTCAGGCTTTTAAAAAGCTGCGGACGCTTATAGAGGAAAAATGATGCGTGGACAGCGAGGCCCAGAAATGATATAATAAAAATAATTATGCGAGTAAAAGGGGAGGACATAAGAGATGGCAGCAGGGAACTCCGGCAAACGCCGGACAACCACACGAAAAAAGACAACGGCCTCCAGAAAGACAACAGCGAAGCGGAAAGAAGAAAACGCGTTTATCCGGGATGAAGTGACGGTTCTGATTCTTTTTGCGGTTTCCGTTCTGCTTCTAATCAGTAATTTTGGAGTCGGCGGAGCTGCGGGCAGTTTTGTCAGCGGTGTTATGTTCGGTATTTTTGGAATATTTGCATATATTTTGCCAGTGGTTCTGTTCCTGGTTACGGCGTTTTCGATCTCAAACCGGGATAATACCATTGCGGTTGTGAAAGCGGCAGCCATGGTGATAGCAGGCATTCTTTTATGCACGGCATTCGAACTGATATTCGGAGAAAAGGACGGAGCCGGAACTGTAACGGCTTTTTATACCTATGCGTCAGTGCATAAGACAGGCGGCGGCGCGGTTGGCGGCCTGATCTGCAAGGCGCTGATCGGAGCTTTTGGCGCGGTGGGCGCCTGGATTATCATATTGGTACTGTTTATCATCTGCGCTGTGGTAATCACCGAACGTTCTTTTATCGGCGGCGTAAAAAGCGGAAGCAAAAAGGTATACGATTCAGCAAAAGAGGACGCGAAGCGATACCGGATTCAGGCTGAGGAGCGCCGGGAGGCCAGAAGGAAGGCCACGGAAGAAAGGGCAGCCATGGAGGCGGAAGAACCGGAAAATGGAGAACCGTCAGAAGTGGAAAAACCGCCGAAGAAGCTCCGGGAGCCACGCAGACCCAGAGTGGAGCACAAGGTGTCCGGGATAGCGCTGGAAGAAACCGTGATAAAAGAGAAAGCCGGAAAAAATACCCCGGAAAATGAAGCAGCCGGGCAAAAGCCCTGTGTGAATAAAGAAGCTTATACGGATGAAATGCGGGAGATTACCCTGCCTGATATGGATGGCACAGACGCGGCCGGATTGCCGGAGCAGGCAGAACAGCCGGAAGCTTTTGAATATACAGAAGAACCGGACCTGAAGGATCTGGATGAGATGTTCCGGATTCCGATTCACCGGGAGCGTCCGATGTCAGAGCCAGAGGAGCAGAAAGTGGAAGCAGATCCATTTGTCTGGCCGGAGCCAGAAGTACGGGAGCAGGTTCAGCCGGAAGCTTCGGCATCGGAATCCCGGCCGGAGAAGCCGGTCAGAAAGGCGGAACCGACCCATGTGCCGACAGTGGAGCCGGCACAACAGCCGAAGGCGGTACCGGAGAAAGCGGATGCAGCAGCGGATGTGCCGACAGAGCTTCCGCAGGAATACGTTTATCCGCCTCTTCGTCTGCTGAATCAGGTGAAGCATACAGAGAATAAAGACACGGATCGGATTCTGCATGAGACGGCTCTTCATTTGCAACAGATTCTCCGGGACTTCGGCGTGGGTGTAACGGTCACGGATGTAAGCCAGGGTCCAGCCGTGACCCGCTATGAGCTTCAGCCGGATCAGGGCGTCAAGGTCAATAAGATCGTAAGCCTGGCCGATGATATCAAGCTGAATCTGGCCGTGACCGATGTGCGAATTGAAGCGCCGATTCCGGGAAAAGCAGCCGTGGGTATTGAGGTTCCCAATGCGGAAAATTCCATCGTATCTTTCCGGGAGCTGGTTTCCTCCCAGGAATTCAAGAGCCATAAGTCGAAGCTGGCCTTTGCGGTAGGCAAAGATATTGCAGGTAAAATCATGGTGACGGATATTGCCAAGATGCCCCATCTTCTGATTGCCGGAGCAACCGGTTCCGGTAAATCTGTCTGTATCAACACGCTGATTATGAGTCTTTTGTATAAGGCATCTCCGGATGAGGTGAAGCTTATCATGATCGACCCGAAGGTGGTAGAGCTGAGTACATACAACGGCATTCCTCATTTGCTGATTCCGGTGGTAACAGATCCGAAAAAGGCGGCCGGAGCCCTGAACTGGGCGGTGGCGGAGATGACCCATCGCTACAAGCTCTTTGCGGATTACAATGTCCGGAACCTGGCCGGTTACAATGAGAAAATTAAGAATATTGAACACATTGAAGATGACACCAAACCCCAGAAACTGCCGCAGATTGTCATTGTGGTGGACGAGCTGGCAGATCTGATGATGGTGGCTCCGGGTGAAGTGGAGGACGCCATCTGTCGTCTGGCACAGCTGGCCCGCGCGGCGGGGATTCATCTGATTATCGCAACCCAGAGACCGTCTGTGAATGTTATCACAGGTCTTATTAAGGCCAACATGCCGTCCCGTATCGCGTTTGCAGTATCTTCCGGTGTGGATTCGAGAACCATTCTCGATATGAATGGAGCGGAAAAACTGCTGGGTAAGGGCGACATGCTGTTTTATCCTTACGGTTATCCCAAGCCGGTCCGTGTGCAGGGCGCGTTTGTCTCTGACGAAGAGGTGAGCGCGGTTGTAGAGTTCCTGAAGGAGAATAACAGCGCAAACGGTTATAATGCAGCTGTCGAAGAGCACATCAATACAGCGCAGACTGCAGAGCAGGAAAGCAATAGCAGCGGGTCGGGCGACGGCCCGGAGAGGGACGCACTGTTTGCGGAAGCCGGAAAATTCATTATCGAAAAAGACAAGGCATCCATCGGTATGCTGCAGCGCTGGTTTAAAGTGGGCTTTAACCGGGCCGCCCGGATCATGGATCAGCTGTCTGAAGCTGGGGTAGTGGGCGAAGAAGCCGGAACCAAGCCCCGGGAAATTTTGATGACCCTGGAAGAATTTGAACGTTATCTGGAAGAATACGTCTGATTGCAAAAGAGAGGAAGCTTATGAAATGTCCAAATTGCGGGAGTGAGCTGGAACCCGGAAAAATATACTGTGAACATTGTGGACATGAAATTCAGATTGTTCCGGACTATGATCCGCTGGACGAGGTGCTGATTGGGCAGGAAGAACCGGAAGAAATGAAACCGGATAGCTTTCCGGTTTCGGAAGAATCGGGGACGACAGCGGGAAAGGGCAGAAAAACGTCCGGTGAAGGAAAGCGGACTTCGTTGCGCTTTCGCTATAAGAGTCTGCTCTTTCTGATGGTGCTGCTGATTTGCGGATGCGCTTTTACCCTGTCTTATTCTGTAATGACCAACGATAATAATTATTCCTATCAACTTCGAAAAGGCAGACAGTACGAGAAAAAAGGAGAATATGAAAAGGCTATCATGTATCTGCGTCGGGCGCAGGAGATTCAGAATGAGAAGAACGGCAGTGATACGGAAGCTTTGCGTCTGCTGGCAGAAGTCTATGCGAAGACAGGAGCCAAAGCCCCGGCTCTGACTTATATGAAACAGGCTGTAGAAACAGAAAATCTGGCCCGGGGAGACGGTCCGGCATTGCAGGAGCTGTATCTGGATTTGATAGAGCTTTTAAATGAGACCGGACAGACGGAGCTTGTAGGAGACGTGATAGAGGAATGTCCGTATCCGGATATTCAGGACGCGCTCCTGCCTTATCGGATTGAAAAGCCTGCCTGTGATACGCCGGAGGGCATTTACAATTATTATCTGCGGCTGAACCTGTCAGCAGAATATGGCAGCATTTATTATACGCTGGACGGCAGCATCCCAACCAGTGAGAGCACCCGGTATGAAGGTCCCATTGAACTGATGGAAGAAGGGGAGGTTTTACTCTGCGCCGTTGCCATCAATAAAAAAGGTATGATAAGCGAACCGCTGGTACTGGCCTATAAGCTGGATTTCCCGGCAGCCGGTGCTGATACGGACGATGATAATTAAAGAGGAGGAAACATTATGGTAAAGCATCTGGTTATGTGGAATTTCAAAGAGGATTTTCCGGAGGAGAAGAAAGAGGCCCTGGCAAAAGAGGCGGACGCGCGCCTGAAAGCGCTGGTGGGACAGATTAAAGGCCTGACCTTCGCGGAAATGAAGCTGAACAGGCTTCCGGGAAGCAACCGGGAACTGCTGTTGGTATCCGATGTGGAGACCGCGGAGGACCTGGCGGCCTATCAGGTACATCCGCTTCATGTGGCGGTAGCGACCGAGATTATCAAACCGGCTACCTGTGATCGGGCATGCTTCGATTATGAAGTGTAAAACTTCCGGATTACATGCGCTGAAAATGAATTAACAGTTGAAATCTTCGGAAAATTGCATTATTATATTAAAGATGAGTTAGATTTGGCCGTGGGAAGCAATTCCGACGGCCCTTAAGCGGGTTTTAGATTCGCAAGATTATACTCCAGGAGGAAACGTATGTTCAAGATTGTAAAAGCAGAGCAGCTCTCTGCAAATGTTTACAAGAAAGTTGTCCTCGCTCCGAGAGTGGCAGCTTCTTGTCAGCCGGGACAGTTCATTATCGTAAGACTGGATGAGACAGGGGAGCGTATTCCGCTGACTATCTGTGATTATGACAGAGAGGCCGGAACCGTTACCATCGTATTCCAGCCCATCGGCGTATCT
>CAKROP010000121.1 GCA_934373375.1 uncultured Anaerosacchariphilus sp. | reverse complement strand
AGCTTACGTCGGTCAGCTCCGTGGAGAAGGTTGTATGGCGGCAGTGGTCGGACCAGTAGGTATCCAGCACGCGGATCTCGGTCATGGACGGATTTCTGTGTTCCTCGCCTCTGAAATAGTTCTGAATGTGCTGGAAATCGCGGAAGGTCATGGCCAGATTCAGGGAGCTGTAAAGCTCTTTTAAAGCGGCCTCGTCCATATCGCAGAAGCCATCGAAAATCTTCACGTCCGCCGGCTCGTCAAATACGGTCACCAGGGTCTCCGGCTTCTCCACGGCTGCCTCCCGGGAATCTACCGGATTGATGCAGTAGCTCTTAATAGAAGCCAGTTCTTCATCGGAAATGCCGCCCTCGATGACGTAGGTGGTGGCGGTGCGGATCACCGGCTGTTCGTCCTCTTTCAGGAAACGGACGCACTGCACAGCGGAATCCGCTCTCTGGTCGAACTGTCCCGGCAGGTACTCCACGCTGAATACCTTCGCGTCCGGTGCGGTCTCAAAGCTCTCTTCATATAAAATATCCACAGGCGGCTCGGAAAATACCGTCCGGCAGGCACGCTCGAATACCTCGTCAGAGATATTCTCCACATCGTAACGGATCAGCACCCGCACGCCCTTTACATCCTCAATTCCCAGGAAGCTCTGGATCTCCTCACGAAGCTCCTCCGCCTTTACGGCAAAAGCGTCCTTTTTCTCCACATAGATTCTTCTTACGTTGCTCATAACCGACCTCCTAATAATGGTAGTATTTCAGCACGGTATCATACACTTTCGCGTAATTATACCACATTATCCATCTTGTAACAATTCCTGTCTCCATCTTAGCACAAAACTTTCCATAAGTATAATTAATATATTTAAATTAATTTATAACTTTATCTAATGGCTTTTCTCCTTTTTCTGTGTTATACTGAAAAAAACAAGATCTGACTTCTTAATTAAAAAGGAGATTTTTATGAAACAGCTGCTGAAATTCCGGGGCCAGCTTTTCTTTACGCTGGTTCTGCTTGTTATGATTCTGGCTGCTCCGTTCACCGATTATGTGGAGCGCAATTTTACCTGTGAGGAAATGAACTATCCGGAAGACGCCATCGGTATCGTCACTGTGGAAAATGAGACGCTGACTATTCCCGGGGGCGCCGGTTCCGTCCCACTCACCAGTGACGGCCATTATTTAAAAAAGGGGACTTATCATCTGACCTTTGCCGTCACAGCCGATGCGGACGGCAGCACTGTACAGGTATACGATCCCCTGTATCTGAATTCTGACAATACCTCCGGACGCGTGCTGAATGAGGCTCCTGTGGAGCCCGGACAGGAAGAAGTGACCCTGTCCTTTACCCTGGACGACTCCCTGACCTGCGTACAGTTCCGCGTGCTGGCAGAAAATTCCCTTACCTTCCGGGGCATCTATCTGCTCTCCGATCGGGGCATCTACCGGGATCCGCTGATTCTGGCTGCGCTTTTACTGCTGGCCTCCTGCCTGCTTCTGCTGTACCGGACCCGCCGGAGCATCCGGCCGGAGATCCTGATTACGCTGGCTTTTGCGTCTGTCTGGTCTTCCATGCCGCTGACCCTGCCCTGGCTTTTAAACGGCCATGACATGTTCTTCCACTACAGCCGTCTCTTTTATCTGGCTCAGGATTTGTTTACCCAGCTTCCGGTGCGCATCCATTCCGGACTGTTCCGGGGCTTTGGTTATATGAATCCGACTTTTTATTCAGAATTTTTCCTGTATCCCTTCGCACTGCTGATTCGGCTTGGCATGTCCCCCATCGGCTGCTACCGGCTGCTTCTGTTCTGTGTAAACCTGGCTACAGCAGGCGTGGCATATTACGCTTTTTCCCGCCTGTGCCGCTCCCGAAAGCTTGGCATGACCGCCGCGTTTTTCTATACCCTGTCGGCTTACCGGCTCATCAATCTCTACACCCGCTCTGCTGTGGGCGAGATTCTGGCGACCGTTTTCCTGCCATTGCTGATGCTCGGCATGTACCAGCTTTTCTATGGGAATTATAAGAAATGGCTGACTGCTGTGCTGGCTTTCACCGCACTTTTTCAGTCCCACATGATTTCCACCGAGCTGGCTCTGGGCTTTGCGGTACTGTTCGCTCTGCTTAGCCTGCCCCGTCTGAAGGACCGGAAGCGGCTGCTTCATATTGTACTCGCGGGCGGCGTCACGGTGCTTCTGAACCTGTGGTCCATTCTGCCCTTCCTCGATTTGATGCGGTACCCGCTGGTATTGCTTGACGACACCCGCAATCTGGCCGGCTATTCCCTGTACGGCATCCAGCTCTTTGACGTCGGTCTCTTAAATCCCGCAGGCGACGCTCTCGGTCGGGGCTCCATTGCCGGGGAAATGCCTTATTCCCTAGGTCTTCTCCTGCTAATGGGAAGCCTGCTGTTCCTCGCCCTCTGCTTCCGCAGGAAAAACCGGCTTCCGGCTTTTCAGAGAAAGCTTGGTACCTGGTGCATGGTATTTGGCTGGCTGTCCGTCTACGCCTCTACCATTTATTTCCCCTGGGAGCGGCTGCAGCGGATTGGGCTCATTAACCGCGTAGCCGGGGCTATTCAGTTTTCCTCCCGGTTTCTGACCTTTGCGACGCTGTTTCTCTGCGTGGTATCAGCTATCGCTGTCTGCGGCTATTTCCGGGAGCGCTCCGGTCAGAAGCTTTTATTTTTCGGCTGCGCCCTCTTCCTGACCTGGTCCGCAGGAGCTTATTTCAGCAGCTATGTCAATGAAGCGGACAGCTTTGCCACAGCGGAAAATCAGCTGGATCAGATTCAGACCACAGACGTGCTGTACCTGATTTCCGATGACGGAGCCTATTTCAGTACCCGGGAGCTTCGCAGCCAGGACATCACCTTCACCGCGTCCGAAGGTGTTGCGCTGACCAATGTTTCCAGAAACGGCACCTGCGCTTCTTTCACCTATGAAAACAGCAGCGGCGCTTCCGATTCCTATGTGGATGTGCCCTTTAACTATTACCCTTATTACCGGGCTCAGGATGAATCCGGACAGAAGCTTTCCACCGGCGTCAGCGATACCCTTGTTCGGCTTCGCGTCACGCTTCCGGAACAGACGCACGGTACTGTCACGATTCGTTTTACCCTTCCGGCCCTGTTCCGGGCGGGCGACGCAATTTCCCTGCTGACTGCCCTCGGCCTTCTGGCCCTTGCGCTTCTGTCGGCATATCAGAAAAAGAAGGAGTGATTTCATGGATATCAATTACGAGCTTTACAAGGTCTTCTATCATGTGGCTGTAACCTTAAGCTTCTCCGAAGCATCCAAGCAGCTCTTTATCTCTCAGTCGGCGGTGAGCCAGTCCATCAAGGTACTGGAAAAGAAGCTGAACCAGAACCTCTTTATCCGGAGCACAAAGCGGGTGCAGCTGACCCCTGAGGGTGAGATTCTGCTGCGCCATATCGAGCCTGCCATCAACCTGATAAAACGGGGTGAAAATCAGATTATGGAGGCCAATTCCCTGGGCGGCGGCCAGCTGCGCATCGGCGCCAGCGACACCATCTGCCGGTATTTTCTGGGACCTTTCCTGAGCCGGTTCCACAGGGAATTTCCCGGAATCCATATCAAGGTTACCAACAATACCTCCATTGGCTGCGTGGATCTTCTGGAAAGTGGTCAGGTGGATTTGATTTTTACCAATTACCCTAATTCCAGGCTGGGCAATACCGGACATATGACAAAAGTCCGCAGCTTTCAGGATGTCTTTATTGCCAACCGGAATTATTTTAATCTGGAAAATCAGAAATTGAGTTTCCGGGAGCTTCTGAACTATCCGATTCTGATGCTGGATCGCAAGAGTACCACCAGCGAATATCTGCATGCCCTGTTCCAGCAGCATCAGCTGGATCTGGTGCCGGAAATCGAGCTTTCCAGTAATGATCTGCTGCTGGACCTGGCGACCATTGGTCTGGGCATTGCTTTCGTGCCGGATTACTGCCTGCCCAACCATTCCAGCGATCTGTTCCCGTTGACACTGGCGGAAGAGCTGCCTAGCCGGCAGCTGATGCTGGTGCACAGTGAGCAGCTGCCGCTGAGTCCTGCTGCAAAGCAGTTTCTGGAGTATTTTACTGCATAGTAAAAAGTAAGGCGAAATATATTTCTTATACAGGCAATATATGAAAAACACCGGTAAGTAGTCTTAACCTCAAACATACTTATCGGTGTTTTCTGTATTCATCGCAATAAATATCCACACTGCATTTATTCTATTCTTTTTCCTGCTTCTCCCAGAATGCTTCAATCTGCTCTCCCACATCCCGGCTCCGGCACCCCTGCACGCCGCTCCACTCCAGCGGAAACATGCGCGTGTATTCGGCTGTCCCAAAGCGGTCGTCCAGAAGCAATACCACGCCCAGATCCTCCTCGGTTCGTATGACCCGCCCTGCGGCCTGCAGCACCTTATTCATGCCCGGATAACGATAGGCGTAGGCGAAGCCGTCCATCTGCCTTCCCTCATAATACTGCCGCAGGATTTCCCGCTCATTGCAGATCTGGGGCAGGCCCGTCCCCACGATGGCGGCCCCGATGAGACTCTCCCCCTTCAGGTCGATGCCCTCGGAGAAGATACCGCCCAACACGCAGAAGCCCAGGAGACTGCGGGTACAGGCCGGTTCCCGGAAACGGCTTAAGAAGGCCTCCCGCTGTGCTTCCCCCATGCCGCTTTGCTGAATGACACACTCGGTCCGGCCCTCATCCAGCTCCAGATAGAGATCGTAGATATCCTCCATCATCCGGTAGGATGGGAAAAAGGCCAGGTAATGTCCCATCCGCGCGCTGCTCATCTGCTTCAGATACGCGGCTATCCGCTCATACTCGCTGCGGTTCCGGCGGGTATAGCGGCTGCTCACATCCTGCCCCAGGAGAAGCAGCCGCTTCTCCGGCCTGAAGGGCGACCGGGCGTAGACCGCGTAATCATCCTCCGCCCCCAACAGATGCTTATAATAGGGCATAGGAAGCAGGGTGGCCGAGAAAA
Source organism: uncultured Anaerosacchariphilus sp. (assembly GCA_934373375.1). Lineage (GTDB taxonomy): Bacteria > Bacillota > Clostridia > Lachnospirales > Lachnospiraceae > Laedolimicola. The sequence goes on along the minus strand of CAKROP010000121.1, from coordinate 1,671 downwards.
AGACGGCGGCCCGCCCCTTATCCAGACAGGCGCGGATGTTCTCTGCAGTCTCCACGCAGTAGAGCTTCAGATAGAAGTTTCCATTCTCCCCCAGTTCGCTGTAGATCACATAATTTTCATCCAGCAGATCCGCCGTATTCAGGAAATCACGCAGAGTAAACCAGAATTCCAGCACCTGTGCGTCCAGCTCCGGCTCCAGCCCCTCCTCACGCAGGCGGTCCAGCTCCGTGGACAGGGACAGCGCAAGCAGAATCAGCGGATCGATGTTCTCATGAAGCTGCCAGGTCTCGCACTCCCGCTTCAAACCCAACAGATACTTATTGCAGCGATCCAGCAGACGTTCAGCCTTTTTATCCCGGCCCTTTAACGCCCGCTTCAGCTCCAGAAAATCCTCTTTGCAAAGGCGCGCGCTAAACATCTCCCTCCCCCGCTCCACCAGGTTGTGGGCCTCATCGATGAGGAACAGGTAATCGCCCTTCACACCCTCGCCGAAGAAGCGCTTCAGGCGCGCGTTCGGATCAAAGACATAATTGTAATCGCAGATAATGGCGTCGGTCCAGGTCGCTGTGTCCAGGCTCAGCTCAAAGGGACAGACCCGGTGCCGCTCCGCCTGAGAGAGCAGAAGTTCACGGTCGAGTGCGTCCGGGCCGGTCGTCAACAGCTCATAGACCGCATCGTTGATCCGGTCGAAATGCCCTTTTGCGTAGGGGCAGGCGTCCGGATTGCAGTCCGGGGTCCCGCAGATACAGAGCTTTTCCTTCGCCGTCAGGGTCACCGCCTTCAGGCGCAGGCCCTGAGTCCGTAAGATTCCGAAGGCTTCCTCGGCCACGGTCCGGGTGACCGTCTTGGCCGTCAGGTAAAAGATGCGGTCGCCCAGATCCTCGCCCACGGCCTTCACCGCCGGGAATATCGTAGAAATGGTCTTGCCGACGCCGGTGGGCGCCTGAATAAAAAGCCGTTTTCCCCGGGCAATGGTCCGGTACACGCCCGCCGCCAGATCCCGCTGCCCTTCCCGATAGGCAAAGGGGAATTCCAGAGGCCGGATGCTGGCTTTTCGGATCTGCTTCCACGCGTACTGGAACCGGGCCCATTTCTCATAGCGGGCCATCAGCTCATCAAACCAGGCATCCAATTCTTCTTTCTTATGCTCTGAGCGAAAATACCTCAGTTCCCCGGTCTCCAGGTTGCCATAGGTCATCTGGACGCCAATCCGGGGCAGTTCCTGCTGTCTCATATAAATGCAGGCGTAGCAGAGCGCCTGGGCCAGATGCACGGGGACAGGCTCCTCCAGAAGCATCACATCCCGGTACATGCCCTTAATCTCGTCAATGTAGACCTTCCCGTCCTCCGTAAAGATTCCGTCGGCCCGCCCTTCCACCAGGCAGTCGAAGTCACCCATGGGAACCAGAAGCTTAAGGACAGCCTCAGCGGTATAATGCGCGCCCATCCGCCGCTGGATCTTCCGGTGGAGCCGCCCGCCGGCCTGCATGGCTTCCAGATCCGTCTTTGCTCCTGTTCGATTGTCCAAATCTCCGGATCGGAGAATAAATTCCACCAGGTCCCGCACGGAAATGCGGATCTGCGGTCTTGTCTCTTCCATGTATCGGTCTCCCCTGCTTTTTCCCGGTTGGCTTTCACCACCCGCTGTTCTCTAAAAATATATTGTAGCAC